>WFRP01000047.1 GCA_015486505.1 Pseudomonadota bacterium
ACAAGAAAATAACCTGTAAGGTACTAATGCGGGAACAGATCCCGCAACCCAATCGGGCCTTCTCGGCCCGCAAATAAGTACTCTTATCAGAACATTTTCTGATTATTAAATCTTGTTTTTTGGTGCAGAAAATAACCTGTAAGGTACTAAAGGACTTTAAACTGTCCGATTTCGCGGCCCTTGAAATCTATAATATGGACAGCACAGGCCATACAGGGATCGAACGAATGGATAGTGCGCAAGATTTCCAAAGGCTGGTTAATGTCGGCCATATGGGTACCAATCAATGACTCTTCATACGGGCCTCTTACTTTTTTCAGATCGCGGGGCGAGCAGTTCCAGGTCGAAGGAACTACCGCCTGATAGTTGCTGATAACCTGGTTTTCAATTTTGAGCCAGTGCCCGAGGGCCCCGCGGGGAACTTCCGTCAGCCCCCGGCCCTGCGCGGTTCGGGGAACATCACAGCGCGTCCAAGTACGTTTGTCACCGGACTTGAGGTTTGTAACCAGTTCATTAACCCAGGTATCGGTATAATCGGCAATCATTTTGGTTTCAAGAGCGCGGGCGGCAGTCCGACCCAGGGTTGAAAAAAGCACGGTTGCCGGCAAGCCGGCCGCTTTAAGCGTATTATCAACCAGAGGCTTGATGCGTTTATCGCCCTGCGCATAACCGACGATAAAACGGGCCAGTGGGCCGACCTCATAAGGTAGATCATCGTAACGCGGCGCTTTACACCAGGAGTATTTACCGTCACCTTTGACATGGCCCTGTTTATCAAAGCCACTGTAATCGGGTTCGGTTTTGCCGTTGTAGGGATGCAGTTTTTCATCACCGACATACCAGGAATGGGCAACCTCTTCGGTTATTTTGTCTTCATCAAGCGGCTGCGGATTGGCAAGATCGGCCCCCTTGACGACCCCTTTGGGAAGCAGGGTGGCATTCCACTGATCATCAAGCGGAAAACCGCCATAGGAAAGATAGTTTTTCACACTGGCGCCAATCCCGGCCAACCCTTCATCCTTATAGTAAGTCGCCGCGATCAGAACATCGGGGATATAGGCGGTATCAATAAAATTTTTGACCTCCTGCAAGCGGAACAGATATTCACCGACCCGATAGGCATCCTGAATATCCATCACACAGGTAACGCCGCCGACCACCAGGCTCTGGGGATGAGGATTTTTCCCGCCGAATATCGCCTGCATCTGACCGCCGATTTTAGAGATATTCAGAGCATCGAGATAGTGTGAGACAATTACCAGATTGGCTTCAGCCGGCAGTTTGAATGAGGCATTACCCCAATAGGCATTGGCAAAAGGCCCCAGACGACCGGAATTAACAAATTTCAGCAAACGTTTCTGCACCGCGCGATAATGGGTCTCAGAACAATTGTACGGATTCGCGTTATAGCTTTTCGCCAGGTCCACGGCTTTGCGCGGGTCGGCTGAAAGAGCACTGACAATGTCAACCCAGTCCAAGCCATGCAGATGATAAAAATGCATAATATGGTCGGTCAGATACTGGGAGGATTTAATCAGGTTGCGAACGATCCGGGCATTGGGCGGCGGCGTAATCTTGAAAGCATTTTCACAGGCCAGAATACTGGCTTCGTAATGAGAGTAAGTACAAACTCCGCAAAAACGCTGAGTGATAAGGCCGGCATCACGCGGATCCCGCCCTTTCAGAATGGTTTCAATGCCGCGCCACAGAGGAATCGAACTCCACGCGTCCCGGATAACATTATTCTCGTCTACTTCAACCTCGATCCTTAAATGACCTTCAATGCGGGTAATCGGATCAACAATGATTCTCTTCGACATTTTTTCTAAGCCTCATGCTCGGGTTTGACGAAATCTTTCTGTCCCTGCCGTTTAACGAAAGAGGCGACACCATGGACTGCAATTCCGGCAGCAGTCACCCCGGCCAGAACTTTACCGATGTTATCGGCGGTTTTCTCACCGCCGCCAAAAGTTTCTTCGGCGATCGGCTTTTCCAATGGAGCCATCCTGTCCCAGAAATCGGGCTCGACACAACCCATACAGCCATGTCCCGCCATAACCGGCCAGGAAACCCCGTCATTAAAACGCACCTTGGAGCAGTTGGCATAAGTGTAAGGCCCTTTGCAACCCATCTTGTAGAGACACCAGCCGTTCTGGGCGCCGTTATCTCCCCACTCCTCTACAAACTCACCGGCATCATAGTGCGGCCGGCGTTCACAGTAATCGTGAATTCTTTTACCGTAGGCAAAGACCGGACGGCCCAGGGAATCGAGCGGCGGTAGCGCGCCAAACATAATGTAATGCAAAATCGTACCGACAAAATTAATCGGATTAGGCGGACAGCCGGGAATATTCACCGTCGTGATGCCAAGGGCGGCACCAATACCTTTCGCGTCAGTGGGATTGGGTTTGGCCGCCTGGACGTTGCCGAAGGAAGAGCAGCTGCCGATACAGATGACGGCCGCGGCCTTACTGGTAACTTCGCGCGCAACCTCCAGGCCGGTGCGGCCTTTTGCCCCTAAAGTCAGATATTTTCCATCCAGACCGGTGGGCAGGGCTCCTTCGATAACACAGATAAATTTACCGGGGAAATCCTGCAGAGCCTTCTCCAGGTTGGCTTCCGCCTGATAACCGGCGGCGGCCATCAGGGTTTCATGATATTCAAGGGAGAGGGTTTCGAGAATTAAATCATCGACATTCGGGTAGGAAGTTCTGAGCAAAGCTTCGCTGCAACCGGTACACTCGGCAAAATGGAGCCAGACCACCGGTATGCGCCCGAATTGTTCCGCGGCCCGGGCGACGCGGCTTTTAAAAATCGGCGGCAGCATCAGGGCGGCAGTTGTAACCGCGGACCATTTCATAAATGAACGCCGGCTGATTCCGGCACTCTCCAACTGTTCGGCCAGAGGCTCAACCGACGGCGGCAGTTCCCGTTCCATCATATCCAGGTGAAGATCGCACTCTTTAACCAGTCGATTATAATCACTGGCAATACGTTTCTCAAGTTCGCGGTCGCGCTTTTTAAAGTCGCGGTTCATAGCCGGCTCTCCTGTTTAAAATTGCGGTAGTTTCTATATTGTATTTCGTATATCAAAAATTTTTATTTTAAGTCAAGCCTTTTTGTCATTAAAAAGACCCCGTTATCCGAAGCCGGTGACGATAAATTAATTATCTTACGGCTACGATTGGCAAGCAGTCTGAGACAAGTTCAAATTGAAGCTTAAACAAAAAGACCGGTCCCAGAAGGACCGCTCCTTTTTATTTATCTAATGCGGGAACAATCCCCGCAACCCAATCGAGCCTTTGCGGCCCGTACCCAAGGGCACTTCCGCTGGTCGCAAATAAGTACTCTTATCAGAACATTTCTTGTTTTTTTGAACAAGAAATAACCTGTAAGGTACTAAACTTCAGATAACACCCGAAATGCTGTTGACCGGTGAATAGCAGCCACGGGCAATCATTTGCTCAAAAATGCTGTCGGCTTCAGAAAGGCTAACCTGACTGGATTAAAAAGAGGCTTTCAGGATGCCAATGGTTCCGGTGACCGGGATTTACATTTGTAAGCATTGTTTTCTGGCCGCTCGATCATCGGTTACAACAATGGCGGAGTTGATTTTTGCCGCTGCAATTGATGATGCTTCTCCCTTACCGAGATGTTTGGTCAGTTCGATGAATAATTTATATTCGCCAGAGTTTAACGGATGAATACTAAGCACCTTTCGTAACTATTCAGCCAAATTTTACCCCCCGCCTTCTGGAGGGGGCGGGGGTGGTTTTTCGTAAGCGGTTGCGGAAACGATTTCGTTGTTTTTCGTAAGCGAGCGGGAGCCCATTAGCATTGCAACTGTTTGAGCGTAGCGAGTTTTGCAAGGCGGGCGCAGCGAGCGTAAGGAAGAACAGAAATCTTAGCGCCTGGCGGAGAAGAACCGCGCCCGACCCCGGATTCGGCTGAATAGTTACCACCTTTCTCAGTAAAAATTTCTCAATTGCGACCAGTTTTGGAATAGTGGTAATTCCGTTGATAATTTCGTCATAAACCGCTCTGGTTATGAATCCCTTCCCGCGATATCTTTTTTTCAAGGATGTGGTCAGCATCGACTAAAAGAAAGTTACTAAGAACAACCGTGTCAAAAAACCATCTCTTTTCAGGCATTGCTTAAGTCGTCCTCAATAAATATAGTGTTTTGCGAGATGTCATGTTCGAATAGCCATTGCCGCATGGCAAAAATATTCATGCCCATCTCTTCAGCAAGCTTGCCGAGACTGATATAGCTTCCCCGATAGGCTTCCAAAGCTCTTTTTTGATGATTTCTCAAACTCAGCAAGTCGAGTTGACAACAAGATAGAACCGCCTGACGAACCAGTTCGCCTTTTTTGTTGAACCACAGATGGACACGGATAGACACAGATAAATTTTCAATAATTTCAATTATTTACAAACCGTTACTTAGAAGCATCCCAGACCGCTATCGCGGCCACATATATACAAGTAACATGTTTCTCTCTGCGCCCCCGAGCCTCTGCGCGAAAACCGGTTTTATCTCGCGCAGAGACGCGGAGGCGCAGAGAGAAAGAGGTAAGAGAAAAAGGTTTCGACAGATCACACCTATATTAGACAAAACATAAAATTAAGTGATTTCAGGCAGTTACAAAGCGTTACTTAGAAACACCATTTTGGGTGCAAAATGGGGCTTTTAAGGCTATTTTTACACCTGTTTTGATACATATTTACTGCAATTTCAGATGGTTAGCATGGCCCGACCCCAGTTTCCATTCAAACTTGACTTTTACGTAGCCTAAGGGTATACTTGTCTACACACTGCACTACATGGAGGTAGAGAATGAAAAAGTCTATAAATTTACGACTTGATGAGGGCCTGTTAGCCAGCCTGGACTGCTATGCCACGGAAATGGAGAGAACCAGAACTTTTATTATTGAAAAAGCTATCTCCGCCTATTTTGATACGTTGGATGAGATCATCTCTGACAAACGAATCGACGAAATTAAAAGAGGAAACACCGAAGTATATTCGCTGCAACAAGTAGCTGAACAACTCGGATTAGATTGATGTACAAAATTATAGTCGCAGAACCGGCGTTAAAAGAGCTCTCTAAAATCGACAGATCTGATCAACAACTAATTTTCAACAAAATTAAAGACCTTAAAAATGGAAACCTGGCGCAGGATAAACCATTAAAAGGAAAACACAAAGGAAAATTCCGTAAACGAGCCGGAAATTACCGAATAATCTATCTCAAAGAAAATGAGATTTTACTGGTAACCGTAATCCGAATTGCTCACCGAAAAGAGGTTTATTAGTACCTTACAGGTTATTTTCGGTTTGAAAAAACAAGAAAATGTTCTGATAAGAGTACTTATTTGCGGGCCGAGAAGGCCCGTTTGGGTTGCGGGATCTGTTCCCGCATTAGATAAATAAAAAGACCGGTCCCAGAAAGGCCGGTCTTTTTTATTTCGTGATATAAGCTCAGTTCAAGATTAATCGTCTGGCTGACTCATAACTAAGCCAAGGCTTTGACGACGGTTGCACCGATATCGGCCGGGCTTTTGACGACGTGGATGCCGGCCTGGGTCATGGCCGCCATTTTTTCGGCAGCGGTGCCTTTACCGCCGGCGATAATGGCCCCGGCGTGCCCCATGCGCCGACCCGGAGGGGCGGTCTGGCCGGCGATGAAACCGATGACCGGTTTCGTCATTTTATCACTGACGAACCGGGCCGCTTCCTCTTCGGCACTGCCGCCGATTTCACCGATCATAACCACGGCTTCAGTATCGGGGTCGGCTTCGAAAAGTTCTAAAAGATCAATAAACCGGCTGCCGATAATCGGGTCACCGCCAATCCCGATGCAGGTTGACTGACCGAGACCACGTTCGGTAAGCTGTTTTACCGCTTCATAGGTCAGGGTGCCGCTGCGGGAGATGACCCCGACTTTTCCGGCCTTATGGATAAAACCCGGCATAATCCCGACTTTGGCGGCATCCGGAGTGATAATTCCGGGGCAGTTAGGGCCGATCATCCGGGCTTTTTTACCTTTCATAAAGGCTTTGACTTTCAGCATATCAAGGGTCGGAATCCCTTCAGTGATACAGACCACCAGCTCAATCCCGGCATCCACCGCTTCCATAATCGCGTCCGCCGCGAACGGCGGCGGCACAAAAATCAGCGAGACATTGGCCCCGGTCGTCGCAACTGCATCAGCAACCGTATTGAAAACCGGCACCTCATCCATCTTTTGTCCGCCCTTGCCCGGGGTCACTCCGGCAACGACCTGGGTTCCGTAAAGAATACACTGCTGGGCGTGAAACATGCCCTCGCTGCCGGTAATCCCCTGGACGACGATTTTACTGTTTTTATCAACTAAAATAGACATTACTATCTCCTTAAAAATTCACTCTTGATCTATTTGAATGAGGCCACAACTTTCTCAGCCGCATCGGCAAGGCCGCGGGCAACTGTCATTTCGATACCGGAATCCTCAAGAATCCTGGCCGCCTCTTCGGCATTGGTACCTTCAAGCCGCACGACCAGAGGCACCTTGATATCGACCATTTTAGTCGCCTCGATAATCCCGTTGGCAATCCGGTCGCAACGAACAATCCCGCCGAAGATATTGACAAGCACCGCTTTAACATTGGCATCGGAAAGGATAATCCGGAAAGCATTGGCCACAGCTTCGGCATTGGCACTGCCGCCGACATCAAGAAAGTTGGCCGGTTCAGCCCCGGCAAGTTTGATGATATCCATGGTCGCCATCGCCAGTCCGGCGCCATTAACCATACAACCGACTTCACCATCAAGTTTAATGTAGTTCAAACCGAATTTGGAAGCTTCAATCTCCAAAGGTTCCTCTTCGTCGAGATCCCTTAATTCGGGCCAGACATTTTTATGCCGATATGCGGCATTATCATCGAAGTTAACCTTGGCATCCAGTGCCAGAACCCGACCGTCACCGGTCTCAACCAGCGGATTGATCTCAACCATCGAGCAATCCTGAGCTACGAAAACTTTATAGAGATTCATAAAAAGAGCGCTCGCCTGACGCACGACTTTTCCCGTAAAGCCGAGACCGTAAGCAATTTTCGTCGCCTGGAACGACTGCAAACCGAGAGCGGGATCGATAAACTCCTTGATAATTTTCTCCGGAGTTTCGGCCGCGACCTTCTCAATCTCCATGCCGCCTTCGGTACTCGCCATAATTACCGGGCACTCTCTGGACCGGTCAACGACAATCCCGAAATAGTACTCTTTTTTAATGTCCATCCCCTCTTCGATCAGAAGACGCTGAACTTTTTTCCCTTCCGGACCGGTCTGATGGGTTACCAGCTGCATTCCTAAAATCTCACCGGCGACCTGTTTTGCCTCGGCAAGACCATTAACCACCTTGACGCCGCCGCCTTTACCGCGGCCGCCGGCATGAATCTGAGCTTTAACCACCACGGTGCCGCCGCCGAGTTCATTAACTGCCGCTTCGACCTGATCAAGATCAAAAACCGGAACTCCCTGAGGCACTGAAACACCCGCTTCCTGCAGCAGAGCCTTGGCCTGATATTCATGAATTTTCATCGTAACTCCTGATAATTGATTTATAAAGATTAAGCACGAATGCCGCCCTGATAATGCGTCGTCAACTGTTTTTCCATGACCTCTTCGCGGGTGTAGTTGGGTAGAACCATCGGCGCGACCTGGTCGGTTTCAATCCCGGCCTCCTTGAGTTCCTTGTGGTAGGCATCAACATGGTCCATATTAAGTTCGCCGACTTCGCCGTCATACTCATTGGCATAGGCGGCGGCGCTGATTCCGGCGCGGCGGCCGAAAACCGTAATATCGAGCAGTGAATTACCCATCAACCGATTTTCACCGTGAACCCCGCCGGTGGCCTCGCCCGCGGCAAAGAGCCCGTCAACATTAGTGGCGCTGTTATCGCGAATCGTCAGGCCGCCGTTTTGATAATGCAGGGTCGGATAGACCAGCATCGGCACCTTGGAGATATCGATACCGTAGCGCATAAACTGGATATGCTTGGCCGGCAGCTCACGTTTAACCGCGCCCTCACCTTCCAGAACCTCAATCATCGGTGAATCAAGCCAGACGCCGACCCGGCCGGTAGCGGTAACAATCCCGTTACCGCGCTCCATACATTCGCGAATAATACAGGCCGACTCAACATCACGCGGTTCGCGTTCAAAAACAAACTGCTCACCTTTGATATTAAGGAGATTAGCGCCTAAGCCCCGGACCTTCTCGGTAATCAACAGGCCGATATTCTGCTCCGGGAACGCGACTCCGGTGGGATGGTACTGGGTCGAATGCATAAACGCCAGCGGCACTCCGGCCCGGTAGCCCATAACCAGGCCGTCAGCGGTGGCCCCGTAATGGTTGGTGGTGGCAAAACCCTGAATATGGAGACGGCCGTAACCGCCGGTGGCAATGACCACAGATTTGGCTTTAACGACAAAATACTCTTCGGTCTCCATATTGTAGAAGAGGGCGCCACCGGCGCGGCCCTGACTGTCTTTCAAGATCTCGACCGCGGCCGAAAATTCGATTACCTTGATATCGGCGGCCCGGTTCCGGGATTCATCCCGCAAAACCCGCATGATCGCCGAGCCGGTCATATCGCCGGAAGAGTGCATCCGTTTGCGGCAGGTGCCGCCGCCGTGACGTACGCGCAGACGGCCGTCCGGATTTTTATCAAACATCAAACCTAAACGCTCGAGCCATTCGATTACCAGCGGAGCGTCATTGGTTAAAGCCGCCACCAGTTCCGGGGTATTGGTAAAGTGGCCGCCGCCGATAACATCAAGATAGTGATAGTAAGGCGAGTCAACCTCCTGCGAGGCCCCCTGAATCCCGCCCTCGGCCATAACCGTATTGGCATCGCCGTGACGCAGTTTGGTCGCCAGCACCACTTTACAACCGTTTTCCTGGGCCATCAGGGCCGCCGAAGTTCCGGCTCCGCCGCCGCCGATAACAAGAACATCGGTTTTATGCTCGGTCAGTTTTTCAAGTTCGGCGCTGGAAACCAGCAGCCGGGCTCTGGCTTCGAGAACATCAACAAATTCATCGGGATAGTTCTCCCCCTTGCTGGGTCCGACCTTAACATCGCGACGACCGTCGGGTTTGTAATCGGGATGAAACTTGTTTAAGACCTCTTCACGCCCGGCCAGAGTCAAAGCTTCAAAATCAACCCCTTTACGGCTGCGTTCAAGTCTTTCCGGTCGGCTGGCCTCAACCCTTTTAATCAAATCCAGCATTTCAGGTGTGTAACCCATGATTAAACCTCTATCTCTTATATATATTTACGAACGATTATTTTTTTATCCTACAGATACTGTTTCTCTTCCGGCTGCCAGTCATGGCTGTCCTGGGGCTCCATTTCCCGGGCGACATAGAGCTTACGCAGACCATCTTCATCCATGGCCACCAGATCCTTGAGCATCGTCTCAAATTTACCGGCTTTAATATTCTCAACCCGGGGCTGCAGATGCTCCGCCCGGGGGACCTGGTATTTCGCGTGCAGCCGCCGACAGAGCTGAGCCAGATGAAAATGCTGGATCTGGGCCGGACAGCGGGAGGAGCAGAGGCCGCACTGAATACAGTCAAATGAGAGCCGCGCCGCTTTGGCGATATCACCGCGCATCGCGGCGTTGACATACTCCATAACCTCGATATCCATCGGACAGGATTTAGTGCAGGTGTTACAGGCCACACACTTCATCACTTCCGGATAGAGCTGCATGATGGTTTCCGCCGAAGCATCAACCTTCTCAATATCGTAAACCGCCCGGTTCGCGGGGAAAAACGGCATCTGGGTCAGATACATATTCTCCTGCACCACGGTCTGACAGGCAAGACAGAAATTGAGCTTGTAATCACCCGCAATCCTGTAGACCGTCGGACAGGCGCCGCAGATCCCGCCGCGACAGCCGCAGGAGCGGACAAACTGATAACCGGCATACTCGATCGCTTTCTGGATCGTCATGGTTTCCGGTACTTTATACTGCTTACCCATAATGTAGATCGGCACCAGTTTGGTGCCTTCCGGCAGAATCGCCCGGTCGCCGGTTGCTACCCTGATCTCTTTTTTTGCCTCACTCATGGCAATCTTCCTCCTGACGGAATAACTTGCTTACTGAAATATCAAACTTTTTATTGTTAAATCTCAACTTTCTGATTTAATATAACCCATTGATTTATAAGCTTATTTTCTGCCTTATAGCAATGATATTTTTATAATGTCTCCCGCAAAGGCGCAAAGGGTTTCAAGAAATATTGCCCCGTTTTTCGGTTTTCTTGGCGCCTTTGCGTCTTTGCGGGCAACCATAACTGCTCGAATATATGATAAAATATCTAATGCGGAAACAATCCCGCAACCCAAACAGGGCCTTGCGACCCGCACCCAGGGGCACTTCCGCTGGTCGCAAATAAGTACTCTTATCAGAACATTTTCTGATTATTAAATCTTGTTTTTTGGTACAGAAAATAACCTGTAAGGTACTAATGCGGGAACAAATCCCGCAACC
>WFRP01000048.1 GCA_015486505.1 Pseudomonadota bacterium
CAAATCCAAATCCAACAAACATAGAAACCCTGATTGAAAAATACCAACAAAGTTCGCTTTTCGACCGGAACATTGTCCGCCTGGTGGCGCTTAATCTTTACGCGATGCGGCAAAAAGAACTCCGGAAAGGGCTACTGGCAATCAGCAAGAAATCAACAAAAATTAAAAACTTAATTTCACCTGACGCAGTCCGCAAAAGTATCAAGGAGTTGACAAAATCCGGGCTTATCCTGAAAGTCGCGGCCGGATACGAATGCGATAAGGATTTACGGCCGACCATCATTATTGATCTTATCGAAAATAAACGCCTGGAAAAAACCGGCGCGGCCCTGCAGGAGATATTACCGGCATTCCGTGAAATCGGTTATGTAAAAGTCCGCAAAGAGATTTACTACCGCTCGGTGCGGGATCTCGGTATTGCCATTTTCAAAAAAGACTATTTAGCCGAATCCTACGATAAATACATAAAGATCTACGTGAGCGAAGATTACGGCAACCCTCTTGATATCATTTTCAATCAACCTTTCTCATCGCCGCTGCTGAACATTCTCGATCGCAGTACAGTGCTGTTTTACCTGGGCCATTTGCTGATTTACCTGGAGTACTCATTAACTCCGGCCGCGCATATTATCAACTACATCTTTAGCAATCAGCCGGAAAATTTTCCTGACCCAATCCTTCTGGCCCGGGGCTTAACCGAACATGGGCTTTTTGACCGGGCGCTGCAGATCCTGACTACCCATAAGCCCGAACGTACCAACTCTCATAGAGCCCTGGCCGCAGAAGCCCGCATCGCTTTTTTACGCGGCGACAACGAATATGCAGTCAAGACCTATAAGGAAAGTTTTCGTCTCGAACGTAAAGCCCGCGGCCGGCGCAAAAAGTTTCTCCCTGATGATTACGACAGCATCTATTTTATGTTCGCCCTCATAAAAAGCGGTGAGCACAAGAACTTTCTCGAAGCGATAACCTACCTCACTGAAACCATCAAGAATAAGAGAATCCGCCTCCTCTACATATTCAGCTTACTTTTACAAATTTTTTACGACCTTTGCGGTCAGGAAAATGATCTTTGCCCGGATATTTTTCTCTACCCGCAAAAACATTTCACCCGCAGTGAGCAGCTGCTCCATTTCATTATCATAAACTGGCTCAGGCCCGATTTTCTCAACAACTTCACTGATTCTTTGCTCAAACTGCAGCAGGAGGCCGAAAACGGCAACTATGAATGGCTCACCGCCGAAGTTTCGCTGCTCCTGGCAAAAATAAACCATAACCCTGAAGAGAATCGCAAACTGGGTGAAGAGCTGCATCGTAAATGCCAAACCGCTTCTCTGGTAAATATAATCGCCCCATTACCGGAATGGGAGAAAGTCTTACGCTCTCTGGATACAATCACCAACGCTGCCGGCAGTAACAAAAATCAACCCGACCAAGCCGTCCAACGCTTGATCTGGTATTTCAACTACCACTCGAAAACCCAGACCGCCAGACTCTACCCCCGCATCCAGAAAATGACCAAAACCGGTAACTGGAGCGCCGGCCGGGCCGCGGCTCTAAGAACTCTATACGAAAAACAGGGGGAGATGAATTTTCTGACCCCGGCCGACAAAACCGCCATCAGCGCGATCAGGGAATATGATCGGGGATATTATTACCGTTCGCCTGGACTTGAATTTGATATGAACCGGGCTCTGCCCGCCTTGATTGATCACCCATTGATATTTCGCAACGACAATCCGGAGGTGCAAATCGAGCTGGTCGCCGGTAAAATTGAATTGAGCGTTGAGAAACAGGCTGACAATAAAATTGTTTTTCAGCTTGAGCCCTGCCCCCCGGATTCTGTAAATAAGCTGATGGTGGTCGCTGAAACCCCGACCCGCTACCAGATAATCAAAATTACCCCACAGGTTGAAAGTATCTGCAAGATTATCGGCACCGGTTTAACCCTGCCGCCGGAAGCGGAGAACCGGATTCGGGAAACTGCGGCTTCACTCTCCGGCATAATTACCGTGCAATCGGAGATTATCAGCAACCAGGATATCAAAAAGATCAGCGCCGACCCGCGCCCGCATCTGCACTTGCTTCCGTTTCAGGATGGGTTAAAAGTCAGTTTCCGGGTTAAACCTTTCGGCCCATCCGGCAGCAGTTTCAAGCCGGGAAGCGGCGGCCGCTCGGTTATCGCGGAGATTGAGCAGGAAAAAATTCAAGCCCGCCGTGACCTTGAGTTGGAAAGCCAGCTTGTGCAAAAAATCATAGAATCCTGCCCGAGCCTGCAAATCCAGGGAGAAGATGAGCATGAGTGGAAGATTCCCGAACCTCAGGATGCACTGGAGTTGTTGCTGGAGCTTAAAGCCCTGCCGAAGGAAACCCTCTTTCTTGAATGGCCGCAAGGGGAAAAATTCAAGGTCAAAAAAGAGCTCTCGCTCAACAATTTCTCTCTTAGAATCGAGAGTGAGCGTGACTGGTTCAAGGCCAGCGGCAGCCTCGAAATTGACCCGGATCTCTGCTTAAACCTGCAGGAGCTGCTGGCGGCGATGAATCAGGCCCGGGGCCGCTTCATTCCCCTTGATGATAACACCTTCATTGCCATCACCAACAAACTGCGCCAACGTCTGCGGGAACTTACCGCCTACAGCGATAAGTCCGGAGACGGCCTGAAATTTAATCCGCTGACGCGGCTGGCGCTGGGTAATCTTGAAGAGGAAGTCGGCAAGTTCTCCGGCGACAAAGCCTGGCGGGATCAGGGTAAGCGTCTCCAGGAGATAATTACACCGAAAATCCCCTCAACCTTTCAAGCCCGGCTCCGGAATTACCAGATTCAGGGTTTTAACTGGCTGGCCCAGCTCTCGCACTGGCAGATCGGGGCCTGTCTCGCCGACGATATGGGGCTCGGCAAAACCCTGCAGGCCTTAGCCGTCATTCTTACCCGGGCGGCTCAGGGGCCGACCCTGGTAGTGGCGCCGCTCTCGGTCATCAGCAACTGGGAAGAGGAGTGCCGCCGTTTCGCCCCGACCTTGAAACCGATCCTTTTCGGCCCCGGCGACCGGCAGCAGCTCCTGAATGAAGCCGGGCCCTTTGCTCTTGTCATATCAAGCTACGGGCTCCTCGCGATTGAGGCCGAAAAACTTAAGGCAGTATCCTGGCAGACGGTTGTCCTTGATGAAGCTCAGGCTATCAAAAATATGCAGACCAAACGCTCTCAGGCGGCGATGCGGCTTCAAGCCGAATTCAGATTGATCACCACCGGCACCCCGATTGAAAATCACCTCGGCGAGTTGTGGACGCTGTTTAATTTTCTTAATCCGGGCCTGCTCGGCAGCTATAAATGGTTTCAGAACAAGTTCGCGATTCCCATCGAAAAACAGCGCAACCCGGAGAGCAATGCCAATCTTAAAAAATTGATTCAGCCTTTTATCCTGCGGCGTTTGAAAAGCGAGGTTTTACAGGAGCTGCCGGCCAAAACCGAGATCACCCTCAAGGTCGAAATGAGCCCGGAAGAAGCCGCGCTTTATGAAGCCCAGCGCCAGAGAGCCCTGGCCAATCTGGCCGGTGATGAATCCGAACTGCCGGGCCATCTGCAAATTCTGGTCGAGATTATGAAACTGAGAAGGCTCTGCTGCAATCCCCGGCTTTTACTGCCGGAGAGCAGCTTGACCGGCTCCAAACTTAATGTTTTCGCCGACACCGTCAAGGAGCTTATCGCCAACCGGCATAAAGCCCTGGTCTTCAGTCAGTTTGTCGATCATTTAGCGCTTATCCGGGAGTATCTTGACCAGGAAAAAATCAGCTATCAATACCTTGACGGCTCAACCCCGGCCAAACAGCGCAAAATCCGGATTAACGATTTTCAGAACGGCCAGGGCGACCTTTTTCTTATCAGCCTGAAAGCGGGCGGCAGCGGCCTTAACCTGACCGCGGCCGACTACGTCATTCATATGGACCCCTGGTGGAACCCGGCAGTCGAAGATCAGGCCTCCGACCGGGCCCACCGCATCGGCCAGGAGCGGCCGGTTACAGTCTACCGGATAATCATCAAGGATTCCATTGAAGAGCAGATTGTCGAACTCCACAAACATAAACGCGACCTTGCCGACAACCTTTTGGCCGGCAGTGACATCTCCGGCAAACTTAATGCCGCGGA
>WFRP01000049.1 GCA_015486505.1 Pseudomonadota bacterium
CTTTTACGTGAAACATGCCTTCACCTCGTAAGTTATTGTTTTTACACGCAAACATTACCACGAATGAAGTTTTATTGCAACAACAAAATAATGATTTATTCAATTTTTTCAACAACTTAATGGCTGAAGGCTTTTTACGAGTCCATCAACATTAGCAAATAGAATTGTAAGTTACACCAAAAAGACGAACATCGAGAAAATCTTCTTTGAATTTTTTGCATAAAAAGTGTAAAGGGCGGAGAAAATATCCCGCAGTATTTACATCAAACTAGACAAATTTGTAAAAAGTCAAAAATCGATGGCTAAGTAAAAAACTTCATATGCACCTCAAGGGCATTTCCTCGCTACGCTCACGGCGAGGGTAACGCAACAGATGAAGAGTTTTTACGATGCCATCAAACTTTATCAAAATACACGAAAATGCCTCATCAATCTATCAAAGGTGCAATTTTAATTGAATCCGGCAACCATTTCCTTTCTGCCAGGAAATGGGACGAAGCAATCCACTGCTTTACCCAAGCTTTGGCTATCTGCCCGGACAGCGCTGCGGCTTACGCTCTATCCGCAACCGCATACGAAAAAAAGAACCAGGCAAAACAAGCTTTGTCAAATTACACCAGAGCCTATGAACTTGAACCCGACAATTCCGACTACCTATACAATCTCGCTCTCGCCTGCCAGAAATCGGGTCTCCTCACCCAAGCTGAAAAATACTACCTCAAGCTTTTGTCGCAACAACCGGATTATGCCGATGCTTTGGCTAATATCGGTCGTTTATATCAGGACCGCAACCGCCCCGAGGCCGCGCTTTATTACTATGAAAAAGATCTAAAACTCCGGCCGGATGATCCCGATTCCCATTTCAATCTCGCCTTTATTCACCTTTTAACCGGCAACTACGAAGCCGGTTGGCGGGAGTACGAGTGGCGTTTCAAGCGCACCGCCGCCAAACGCACCTACCCTCACAGTTTCAAACAACCCCGCTGGCAGGGAGAACCTTTTCCGGGAAAAACTCTGCTTATCCATGGGGAACAGGGATATGGTGACAATTTTCAGTTTGTCCGCTATATTCCCCGGGTAAAAGAGCTGGGCGGCAGGATTTTACTGGAGGTTCAGCCGGCATTGGTCTCTCTTTTTGAGCAATTGCCCGATATCGACCAGATCCTGATCTACAACCCGCAACAGCCGCCCGCCGCTTTTTTTGATTTCTATATTCCGCTGCTCAGTTTGCCCCGGATCTTCAACACCACCTCGGATTCAATCCCGGCCCCGGAACCTCGGCTCAGCGCGCCGGAGCAATTGAACGAAAAATGGTCTTTCTTACTGGCATCACCCCGCCGAAAAATCGGACTCGTCTGGGGTGGGAATGAATTGCCGGACCCTTTACGATCCTGCCCGGCCCCCAATTTTCTTCCCCTTTGCGAAAGCGACGGCTTCGATTTTTACGGTCTGCAAACCGGCCCGGCCGCCGAGGAGGCCGTCTGCCTGCAAAGTGCCCCCAATTTCCAACAAAATCTGGGGCCTGAGCTGAACAGTTTTGCTGACACGGCCGCCATCATCGCGCAACTTGACCTGGTCATTACCATTGACACTGCTGTCGCCCATCTGGCCGGAGCTATGGGCTGTCCGGTATGGGTACTGCTCCCCTTGGCACCGGACTGGCGCTGGTTCCTGGAACGTAAGGACTCACCCTGGTACCCGAGTATGCGCCTTTTCCGGCAAACGGAACCCGGAAACTGGCAGCAACCAATCAATGAAATCAAACTTTCACTCCTGCAAATCAGCGCTCAAGCCTCTGATATCGAGCCGATGACATAATTCGCGCCTCACAGCTTCAACAACCGGAGGCCACCCCCGCGCCGCCGAAGGTTGACGAAACAGCTTCAAATCGGGATACCACGGCGTATCGTAACGATCCCGCAACCAGCGCCAGTCCGCGTGTTTCGGCAGCAGCAGCCAGGTTTCAACCCCGAGGGCGCCGGCCAGGTGGGCCGCAGCGGTATCAACAGTTATCAACAGATCAAGTTGACTTAAATAACCTGCGGTATCGGCAAAATCAGTTATCTGCGCTGCCAGATCGGTCACTTCCGGCGGGAGCCGGTTCGATAAACCGCAACCGTCATCCGCGACAAAAATCTGCAGGCTGAAAAAGGCGACTCCACTAATTTTCAACAACTCGGAAAAACATGAAAAAGGCACTGAGCGGCGAGCGTCATTGTCATGATGCGGATTACCGGCCCAAACCAGACCGACTTTAAGTTTGCCGGAGCCGATTACTTCATTTTGGCGAGATTTTGCCGGAGATTTCAGATAGGGACCGCAGGACAAATCACTCGTCGATGACAAAGACAATCGATGCGGCAGGCTGAGCAGCGACAAATGATAATCGATCCCGGCAGGCGGCGGCAGTTCATACGACAGCACCCGATTGACTCCGGCCAGAGTTGTAAACAGTCGCACCAAACTGGAGGGACAATAGAGTATCACCTCACGGGGACGGCCCGGCAGCCGTAAGATAAAACGCACAAACTGAATCGCGTCGCCGGCACCCTGCTCAACCCACAACAACAGGCACCGCCCATCAAGCAACTCACCCTGCCAAAGCGGTTTATTCTCCAGCCCCGGCGGCACAAACGCCGCGGAACGCCGCAAACGCCACTCATATTCACGCCAGCCCTCACGCCAGAGCCCCTGCCCCAACAAGATATGTGACAGGTTCCAGTGGGCCGTAACATTTTCTTCGTCAAGCCTGATAACCTGACGACAGCAAAACTCGGCCTTAGCATAATCACCCATACATTTGTAGGCTTGACCGAGATTTATCCAGGCATCAAGATGTTCAGGATTACGGGAAAGCAGTTTTTGGTAAATATCTACGGCAATTTCATACTTATCCTGCTTCTGCCGCAGATTGCCGAGATTAAACCGGGCATCTTCGTAATCGGGTCTGATTTTCAGCAATTTTTCATAAAATAAAGCGGCGGTCGCCAAATCACCCATTTCAGCGTGCGCCCGGGCCAGATTGAAAAGCACCGGCAATGAGTGCGGCTCAATTTCCAGTACCCGCTGCCAGCAGGCGACAGCGGCCGCCAGCGAGCCCTCAAGAGCCAGAATACGGCCATATTCGATCAAAAACGGTATTTTTTCCGGAAAAGCTGCGAGCAACTGCTCCAGGCAACCTCTTGCTTCAGACAACTCACCAACATTCACCAACGCCTCTGTCAACTGACAAAAACAGAGCGGATCATTATCCTCCAGCAAGCGGCATCGAGCCTGATTTTTAGCCGCAGACCAGTTTTGCTCATCGATCAATCTACCTATATCAAGCGGCATATCTGTATCCAAATGGCAAAAGCACAGCCGGGGGCTCTTTATAAACCATCATAAATGTTTATATCAAAACTGAGAACGGCCCCGGAAAAAATTATTACTCACATCAACAGTCAACCAAGCGAAATAGTCTTTGATTATTTTACTAAAGAGTGTAATATGAACGAAAAGATGAAGCAAGTACAATTTTCTTGAACTTACAACCACTCCTCCGGATAAAAAAATCCGGGAACCGGAATTTTGAGTTCATAAATGGTTAAAAATATCGGCATCGGCTGGCAGTTACATAACCGAACCGGATGGGGCGTCTACGGAATCAACCTCGCCCTGCACCTCACCTCTCGTCCCGGTTACAACCCCGTTCTGCTTTTTCCTTCCGGACAACTGCCGGA
>WFRP01000050.1 GCA_015486505.1 Pseudomonadota bacterium
AAACAGGGCTTTGTGGCCCGCACCCAGGGGCACTTCCGCTGGTCGCACCCCAAGGGCACTTCCGTTGGGCGCACCCCAAGGGCACTTCCGTTGGGCGCAAATAAGTACTCTTATCAAAATATTTTCTGACTATTAAATCTTGTTTTTTTTGAACAAGATTTAACCTGTAAGGTACTAATGCGGGAACTATCCCCGCAACCCTACTGGGCCTTTGCGGCCCGCAAA
This sequence comes from Pseudomonadota bacterium, assembly GCA_015486505.1. GTDB lineage: Bacteria > Desulfobacterota > Anaeroferrophillalia > Anaeroferrophillales > Tharpellaceae > Tharpella. The sequence continues at coordinate 226 of WFRP01000050.1, forward strand.
TAAGTACTCTTATCAGAACATTTTCTGATTATTAAATCATGTTTTTTTGTGCAGAAAATAACCTGTAAGGTACTAATGCGGGAACAACTCCCGCAACCCAAACGGAGCCTTTCGGCCCGCAAATAAGTACTCTTATCAGAACATTTTCTGATTATTAAATCTTGTTTTTTGGTACAGAAAATAACCTGTAAGGTACTAACAGGATTAATTGTTTAATCTGACAAACTTAAAAAACTATCATATCCAGATAACTCTTGTCAAGATTTAAGCCGGCGTTTTTGCGAAATCAAGATATTTATAGATTGATTCAAGCTTCTCCGCCGGCAGCTTGCGCTTAACTATCTCCATATACTCAGCCGCGTCCGGCAGGCGGCCGTAGAGCGCCGTTACCGCGGCCAGCTCGGCTGAACCGAGATAAACTTTAGCGCCGGCACCGAGACGATTATCAAAATTTCTGGTCGAGGTTGAAAAAACTACGGCCGCATCCGCGACCCGGGCCTGATTCCCCATGCAGAGACTGCAGCCGGGGATTTCAATCCGGGCGCCAGCTTCGGCAAAAAGGGCGTAATAACCTTCACTTTTCAATTGTTCGGCATCCATTCTCGTCGGCGGGGTCAGCCAGAGCTTGACCGGGACCCGCCCTTCACCCCGCAAAATCTCACCAACCGCGCGAAAATGCCCGATATTGGTCATACAGCTGCCGACAAAAACATCATCGATGTTCTGCAAACGCTGACTGTCGCCCCGAATCGCGCTCAAGGTCGCGACATCATCAGGGTCATTGGGACAGGCCAGGATCGGTTCCGTAATTTTACTTATATCAATATCGAGGACAGCGACATATTCAGCGTCGGCATCGGCCCGCAGAAGCTCAGGGGCGGCCAGCCATTCCCGCATATTCCGGGCCCGGCGCCGCAGAGTCGCGGCATCTTTATAGCCGGATTCAACCAGACTGTCGATAAAAGCCGCGTTCGAGGTCAAAAACTCCCGCACCGAATTAACCCCCAACTGCACGGTGCAGGCTGCCGCGCTCCGTTCCGCCGACGCGTCGGAAAGCTCAAACGCCTGTTCACAGGTTAAATCTTCAAGCCCCTGAATCTCAAGAATACGCCCGGCAAAAATATTCTTTTTGCCCTCTTTGGCAACCGTCAGCAAACCTTTTTCGATCGCCTTTAACGGGATCGCGTTAACCAGATCGCGGAGCGTGATTCCCGGATTAAGCTTCCCGGAAAAACGCACGAGAACGCTCTCCGGCATATCGAGCGGCATCGCTCCGGCAACGGCGGCGAAAGCGACCAGTCCCGAGCCCGCCGGAAATGATATGCCCAAGGGAAAACGCGTATGCGAATCACCGCCGGTCCCCAGAGTATCCGGCAGCAGCAGACGATTAAGCCAGGAGTGAATCACCCCATCTCCGGGAGCTAACGCGACCCCGGCCCGCTCCGTCATAAATCCCGGCAGGCTCCGGTGCATCTCCACATCAGTCGGTTTGGGATAGGCGGCCGTATGACAAAAAGACTGCATCACCAGATCAGCGGAAAAATGGAGCGCCGCCAGCTCCTTGATTTCATCCCGGGTCATCGGCCCGGTCGTATCCTGACTGCCGACCGTCGCGACTTCCGGCTCAACGTACATTCCCGGTCTGACCCCATCCCGGCCGCAGGCGCGGCCGACAATTTTCTGAGCCAGAGTATAACCGGCACTGGAGACTTCCGGCGATTCCGGCTTAACAAAAATGCCGCCATCAATTTCAAGCCCTAAAACCTGCCGCGCCTTGCGGGTCAAATCACGCCCGATCAGCAGCGGGATCCGGCCGCCGGCCCGGAATTCATCGGCCAGGGTGTTGGGCTGCAATGTGAAGCGGCTGACCACCTGACCAGCTTTAATAATCTCTCCGGCATAGGGTTTAACGATTATAATATCCCCGCCAGTCAGATTTTCAACCGGCGCGATCAACGGCAGGGCCCCGGAATCCTGAGCCGTGTTAAAAAATATCGGGGCGATAATCCCGCCGATCACAACGCCCCCGCCCCGTTTATTCGGAACCCCGATAAGATCACTGCCGAAATGCCACTGGATTGAATTTATCGCTGATTTCCGGCTGCTGCCGGTGCCGACGACATCACCGACATAGGCGATGGGATTTCCCCGCGCCCGCAATTTTTCCAGCTCCGCCAGGGGATTTTCGAGCCGGGCGGCGAGCATTGCCTGGGCATGCAGTGGAATATCGCTGCGGCTTGAAGCCGCGGAAGCCGGTGAAAGATCGTCGGTATTGGTTTCACCGGGAACCTTGAAAACCGTCAGCAACAACTCCTCCGGCAAAGCCGGCCGCTGCTTAAACCATTCCGCCGCGGCCCAGGATTCAAGCAGTTTCCGGGCCCCGGCATGGCCTGCGGCAAAGCGGTCAACCACATCGGCGAAGGCATCATAAATCAACAATGTATTTTCCAGGCTCGATATGGCCGCCCCGGCGACCTCGGAGCGCTCATCATCCAGCGCCTTGAGCAAAGGCGCGATATTATAACCGCCCCGCATCTGACCCAGCCAGGTTACCGCCTGAACCGGGTCAATACCGGCAACCTTATCCCGACCGGCAATAATCCGACCCAGAAATTCGGCTTTAACCCGGGCCCCGGCATCAACCCCGGGGTTAACCCGTTCACGCAGCAGAAAAAGCAGCTCCGACGATTCAGCAGCCGCGCCCGCCAAGAGCCGCGCAATCACCGCCTTGACCTCATCAACATTAAGCGGCAGCGGCGGAATGCCGATAGCCCGCCGCGCCGCGGCCGCCTTGCGGTATCTTTCTAGAATATCCATAAATACAACGTTCTCCCTGAAAGTTTTAATTCGCAATTATTTAATTTTAAGTTCTACCTGATTCCCTTTTTTATCAGCAGCTGAGACTATCTGCGGAGCCACTAAAAAGAGACGTTTGGCTGCAACCGGGCCGCTTTCGCTCAAAAAAACCATCACCACCCGGGCGCGCTTCGCGGCTAACTCCATAAGTTCATCGTCACTCACCTTGACAAAGTCCCGCAACAGACGTTCCTGCTCGGCCGGAGCGATTTTCTTGACTATACCTAACAGATGCTTCTCTTTTTTAATCGGGGCCGCCTTATACGCGAGCCAGAGATATTTGGCAAATTCATTCTTTTCAATAACGACATCGGCAATCTTTCCGGGACGCTTTTTCTCATCCGTATCTTCCAGCTTCTGTGCTTGCAGAAGTTTCAAGAAACGCTCATTCTGCAGGGTTTCACGATCTTCCGGTATAACCGCCCGCCCCGTAATCTCGACCTTGAGACCGGGCCGGTCGTAAAGCGCTTGGCTCAGTTTCTGCAGGCGCGATTGTGCTTCGGCATCAAGTTCAGCCCGGCCCGCCGGAAAACTAATCAGATTAAGATCGGCGCCGCCGCCGACAAGAGAGCCGATCAGGGCAAACGGTGAAGTTGCAGCTTTAGTAATCAGATTGACAAAAACCTTAACGATAATCCCGCCGACACTGAAACTGGGATCAGCCAAATCACCGGACACCGGCAGATTGAGATCAATCTCACCCTGGCGGTTGCGTAACAGGGCCACCGCCATTTTAACCGGCAGATGCAGGGCATCGGGGCTGTCAACGCCGGCACCGAAATCAAAGTGATCGATAAAAATGCCGTTTTCAGCGACCAGCTTACTATCTTCAACCTGATAATCAAGCTCAAACGAGAGCTTTCCCTTACTGATCGCGTAACCGACATATTTGCCACTGTAGGGGCTGACCGAAGTTAACCCGATCCCTTCCCCTTTTACCTTAAGATCCACCTGCAGGTTTTCCGGAAAAGGATTAAGCAAACCGGTAACCGCTATCGCCGCCTGACGGTTCAGTTTCCCGCCGAGCGCAACCGTTGCCGGTTTTTCCCCGGAGGAATTAATCCCGGAAATTGTCCCGGCAAGGTTATCCAGCCGGATTTCGACTGATGGGGACAAAGAATGATCCCGGAAGAGAAACCCTGAATCCATCAATTTCAGTTCTTGAATAGCCAGCGCCGGGGTTTGGCTTTTTGCCGGGGACGCCGTTTCCGGTTTTGCGACCACCGCGGTTTTTTCCGGGGCAACCTTTTCCGATTCAGCTTCTTCCGGTTCAGTCTCTTCCGCTTCAGTCTCTTCCGCTTCAGCTTTTTTCGGACCGGCTTTTTTGACGACGGTTTTCGCGAAATTGGTCCGGCCGTCACTATCTTTAACCAGATTAACCTTCAACCCTTTACTTAACACCCGTTTCAGAGACAAAGCCTGAGGTTCAGAGCTGTAAATCAGTTTGTCAAGTTCAAGATGCCGCCAGTCAAGCAAGGCTTCGCGGTCCAAAGTAACGGTTTTCAGATTATCGAGGGCCAGATTACCGGCAAAATCAAATTTGCCGCCATTTGCCGGGTCGGTCCCGAAAAGAAAATGCCCTTTCGTTGTAAAATCTCCCCGAACCAGCTTAAGTTTCAGGTAATCATCAAGATAGTTCTGAAAAACCGGCAGCGGCAGTTTTTTAAGATCAAGATCAAATTCAACCCGCGGCGGGTTCAAAACCACCGCCCCGGCCAGAGCCAGCGTTCCTTTGCGGGCCAAACGAAGATCAAGCTCCAGATTTCCGGACTCATTTTTGCCGGTCCCCAATCGATTTAAAGCCAGATTAATCTTGTCAAGCTGAATAAGGGCCGCGGCCTTCGGCACCCGGTCGGCAAATTTCAGCGCAAAATCCCGGAGACGGCCCTCAGCCAGCAATAGATGCCAGGGTTTTTCTGCCGGGGAACCCGCCGCGGCAGCAGATTCAGACCCTTTCTCTGCCGGGGACGCTTCTGCTTTTTCCGCCGGGGACGCTTCCGCTTTTTCCGCCGGGGACGCTTCCGCTTTAGCCGGTGCGGAGACATCTGCGGCAACCGGCAGCAGCTCGGCCAGATTAAGGCTGCCGTTTTTTCGCCTGATCAAATTTAGGCGGCCCTGTTCCCCGGCAAGCGCGCCGATCACGCATTCGTGTTTATCAAAGTCTATTTTACTTCGAGCAATCTTGAACCGGGGCAAATCCAGCACCGGCTTGCCGTCCGGGGTGCGGAGCTGACAATCATCAAGTTCACAGGCAAAATTACTAAGATTCATACTGATTTCACCCGCGCTCGTTTCGGCAACCGCCACGTCCCCCCGCAGGCCCAGCCGACTCCCGCTGAAACGCCCGGCAAAATAATCCTTATAGTAAGCAACGTATTTCGGCAAAGGCAGGTCCCGCAAATCAAAATGAGTTTTCACCTGTAACGGGGAAAAAGAAAAATCGCCCTTGCAGCTTAAGGTTTCACCGAGATCGCTTTCAAGTTCCAGATCATATTGAGCCGGAGCTCCGGCGACGGTGGAGATATTTTCAACCCGGCAGTTAACCGGTGAAAAACGGGTCGTAAAAGCCGGGCTTACCCGCTTATCATAAACACTGATAATGCCCTCTTCGAGCCGCATTTGCGCCAGTTTGAAGGTTATTTTGCTCTCAGGTTCAGCCGCCGGCGGATTTACGGCCGGCCCCCCCGCCGCCGGCGGCGGATTATTCTCTTCGGCGGCCGCGGCAATCAGCATCGGCAGATAGAAAACACCATCCGGTTTATGGAGAAAATTAAACTCCGGCCGGTGCCAAACAACTTCGTCAAGAAAGATTTCTCCGGCCAGAAGATTACCCGGACCTAAACTGATTTTAAGCTCCGGAAAAGAGATAAAACGATAATCCTTATCTTCATCTTTGCCGTTGACCAGAAAATCACTAATGGTCGCTGAACCGGTCAGGGTTAAACGCGGCGAGCGCGCCTCAGGCTGGACATAAACCAGATCCAGACGGGTGGTCAGGGTTCCGGCCGCCAGCTCAAAATTACGTTTCCCCGGCAGATAGGCAAGATAATAGGGCAGATCCAGTTTATCGAGATTGATCGCGAAATGGGTCTCCAGCGTATTATTAAAAGGCTGGCTTGTACCTTTGGCAGACAGCGGCGTCCCGTTAATTACGGCCGAGAAAGAGGGCTCAATATTATTTTTGATAAGTTGGGGAAAATTTGAGATCCAGGGCAGGCTGATCGCGATATCGGTAATCTTGTGCACCGTGTTCGTGGGTTGATCATCAAACTCCACCACCCCGCCGCTCAGGGAGATATTGTTCAGGGAAAAGCGAAAAGTGGACTTTGCCGGGGTTTCAGCTTTCGCGCCCACAGCAGCTGCGGGCGCGGGCGCGGCAAACGCCCGCAGGATATCGGAAAAACTATAAGTTAAATCACGCTTTCTCTGCGCCGCGAAATAAGGCCCCCGGATATCAATCTGTTCCAGTACCAGGGCCTGGTGGGAAAGCGAAAGGAAACCGGCAATATCAAGCAGCAGGGAATCGATTTTTATGAAGTTTTTTTTCCCGGCCGCCCCCTTGACCGTGAAACCGTCAACCTGCAGCCGCAGAGTGAAAGGATTGAAACGAACCTGCCTGATTGAAACCGATCGCAGCAAGATCGCGGGCAAACGCTTCTCCGCCTGAGTCCGCAACACCCAGGGCAGCAGAAAAAACCCGCTCAAAGTATAGATCAGACAGAGCAATAAAACCGCTATGCCGACCTGCAGACGACGTTGCCGCAAAATACTCCTTTTCGCTTCTTTCTTCGCTTCTTTCTTCGCTTCTTTCTTCGATTCTTTTTGTTCTTCCACAAAATCACCTGTTTAAGAGTTTTATCTGCACCTTTGCGTCTCTGCGCAAGATAAAAATAGTTTTCGCGCAGAGGCTTAAAGGCAGCAAAAAAAAGGTACAGGTTACTTGTATGTATGGGGCCGCAACAGCGATCCGGGACACTTCCGGGTAAAGTCCGAAAGTCCGCAAACTGATAATCCACCGCTATTATCGCACAAAAACGCCCGCCTTGCCACTATTAAAATTCTGTGCAAGACGGATATATTCATTAGAATTCAGACCGAGCCGGACAAAAACAGGTTGACTAATAACATTATAAACATCTATATCTAGCGCGAGTCTGCGTAAACTGTGAAATTTAGAGAAGGTTTCATCCTGGCATGATAAGAAAACTGGTCGCGGGCCTGTCGGTATTAAACTACCTGGGTTCACTGTTATTTATCTTCGGCTTTTTGATGATGCTCCCGGCTCTGGTCAATATATTCTTTCCCGAACCGCATATTTCGGCCAGAGTTATCGGGGCCTTCGTCGTTCCGGGGCTAACTTTAAGCATGATCGGGCTGTTTTTAACCAAACGCCTGCCGACCAGTGTCCCCGATATCCAGGAGAGTATGATAATTACGGCGTTGGCCTGGATCGTGGTCTCGGTAGCCGGCGCGATTCCCATCTTCCTGCTGCTGGAGCGCTCCTTCATTGACGTTCTTTTTGAGGCGACCAGCGGCATCACCGCGTCAGGTTTGACAATCTTCACCGGGCTGGAAGAGATGCCGCCGGCAATTTTGTTCTGGCGCTCGTTTATGCAGTGGATCGGCGGTATCGGGATTTTGACGTTTTTCCTTGCCGTCAGCTTTCGCGGCGGCAGCGCCGCCGCTACCCTTTTCAGCGCTGAAAGCCACAAAATCCAGAGCCGCCGCCCGGTTCCCGGCATTTTCAATACCGTAAAAATCATCTGGACGATCTATGGCGGCATGACGATTCTGGCCTTCATTCTCCTCTACCTTGAAGGCATGACATTTTTTGACGCCTTAAACCACACCATGACCCTGGTTTCAACCGGCGGTTTTTCAACCCACGACGCCTCAATCGCCTATTTCAGCAATTTCCGAAACGGCTGCCTCATAGAATACACCATGATCTTCTTTATGCTGATGGGCGGGACTAATTTTCTGATTCATTATAAAGTCAGCACCGGCAACTGGCGGATTCTCTACCAGGATTTCGAAATGCGGCTCTTCTGGTTTATCATTGTCGGGGCCGTCATTTTCATCGGCACCGACATCTACATCGCCCACGGCGATAAAGTTTTATCATCCTGGCCAAACTTCCAGCGCCATTTTCGCACGACCCTGTTTCAAACCATCTCGATTATCACCAGTACCGGCTATGCCACCCGCAACCTCAACGATCCTTACTACCCGGCTCTGGCAAAACAGATTTTTCTGCTGTTAATGTTTGTCGGCGGCTGTATCGGCTCGACCGCCGGCGGCTTTAAGGTTCTGCGCTTAGGCGTTCTCTGGCGCACTCTGGCCAACGAACTCAAACAGCTTTCATTACCGCCGAAAGCCGTTATCCCTCTGGTTATCCAGGGCCGAATTATCCCGCCACGGGAGATAAAGCGGGTCTGCGCCCTGCTCTTTGCCTGGATCGGCCTGATCTGGACCGGAACCTCAATAACTTTAGCCTGTACCGACCTTGACGGCGTCCAGGCCCTCTCCGGAATGCTCTCGGCGGTCAGCAATATGGGGCCGTTTTTTTTCTCAACCCCGGAACTCGCCGCCTTTCCCGTGGCAGTCAAGGGTTGCTATATTTTCGGTATGCTGGCCGGCCGCCTCGAAGTGCTGCCGCTTTTTGTCCTCTGCGCCCGTCTGGCACGGAGGTAGGATTAATGTAAACAAAAGGATTTATCATGTATGTAGTTATTGCCGGGGGCGGTGTCGGCGGCTCCCATGTCGGCCGGATGCTGGCCAACCGCAAGGATGATGTCGTCATTATCGACCAGGACCAGGCCTGCTGTGAAAAACTTTACGCCGAAACCGGGATTATCACAATCAACGGCGCGGCCACCGATATTCTCACATTGAAAGAAGCCGGCATCGAAAGAGCCGACGTTGCCATCGCCACCCTCTATCAGGACAGTGACAACCTGGCCTTCGCCCTGCTCGCCCACAGCCTTGGTGTACCCAAAATTATGGCCAAAATGCGCCATCCCGACTATGCTGAAGCCTACAAGTTTGCCGGGGTAACCACCATCTGCAATATGATTGAACTTTTTCAGAACAAAGTAATTATGGAGTTGGAAAATCCGAATATCCAGATTATCTCCCAGATTAAAATCGACACCCTGCTGGTTATGGCCAAATTCCCGGCCAGCGTACCGGACGCCGGCATCAGTGTCAAAGAACTCTCCCAAAATCCTGTATTTTCGCATAATTGTGTCTTTGCCGGCATCCTCAATGAGACAACCGAAAAGATTCTTATGCCCCGGGGTGATGATCTGATTTTCCCCGGCGACCGCGTATTCCTGGTGGTTAACCGGCAGCAGATTCCGGGGATATCGCATTTCTTACGCAGATAGGGCCGCAGCTTGTGTTAAAAAAACCTGCCGCCAGGCCCGGCTCGGGGAAAAACCGAAAATCAACCTTGATGCCCTCGTAAAAACTCCGGAGAAAAATTTTCAACCACTACATATAGTGATTGCAGGTATTAAAAAACACAACATATTGTGTCTGAAATTCTTGGGAAATACTTTTTACGGGTCCATCAACCTTGACATTTTAAATCCCGTGTGATAGCTATATGGAAGCTCAGTTTCGCCCCCTACCCAGGGGCAATCCGATGGCCCGCAAATAAGTACTCTTACCAGAACATTTTCTTGTTTTTACAGTTAAAAAAAGCTGTCGAAAAAAACAAGAAAATAACCTGTAAGGCACTAATGGGCTCCCGCTCGCTTCCGAAAAACAACGAAATCGTTTCCGCAACCGCTTACGAAAAACCACCCCCGCCCCCTCCAGAAGGTGGGGGGTAAAATTTGGCTGAAT
>WFRP01000051.1 GCA_015486505.1 Pseudomonadota bacterium
AAACAGGGCCTTGCGGCCCGCAAATAAGTACTCTTATCAGAACATTTTCTGGATATTAAATCTTGTTTTTTGGTACAGAAAATAACCTGTAAGGTACTAATGCGGGAACAACTCCCGCAACCCAAACAGGGCCTTGCGGCCCGCAAATAAGTACTCTTATCAGAACATTTTCTGATTATTAAATCTTGTTTTTTGGTGCAGAAAATAACCTGTAAGGTACTAAATCCGGGTTAATCTGCGTTCATCTGTGGTTTCTATTTTGTAACTATTCAGCCGAATTTTACCCCCCACCTTCTGGAGGGGGCGGGGGTGGTTTTTCGAAGCGGTTGCGGAAACGATTTCGTTGTTTTTCGGAAGCGAGCGGGAGCCCATTAGCATTGCAACTGTTTGAGCGTAAGCGAGTTTTGCAAGGCGGGCGCAGCGAGCTTAAAGGAAAAAGAGAAATCTTAACGCCTGGCGGAGAAAAACCGCGCCCGACCTAGGATTCGGCTGAATAGTTACATCTGTGGTTTCTATTTTTTGGTTGAACCACAGATGGACACGGATAGACACAGATAAAATTTCAATAATTTCAAGTAGTTATAAAGCGTTATTTAGAAGTCACAAAGAAGTCACAAAAACAAAAAGGGACAGATCCGCAAACCTGTCCCCTGATGAGAAAGATAGTATTTTAGGCTGCCGGCAAAATCGTATCCGGTTCCAGCTGCGGAGCGCTGCTAACATTTAACCTTTGAAACAGTCAAGTAAAATCGGAAAAATCCATTAAACATTTTTCCGCGGTGCAGCGACCAGCAAGTCAATACAGCTTTTAACTCCGGCAATTGTAAATGGTTTCGAGATAACCCCTGAAAAACCGTATTCAGTATAGTTCGCCATTATCGGATCGGTTGAGTAACCACTGGAGACAACCACCTTGACGGCAGGATCAAGCGCCTTAAGCCGCGCGCAGGTTTCCTTCCCGCCGATACCTCCGGGAATGGTCAAATCGAGAATGACCAGATCAAAGCCCTGATCTTGAGCCAATGCCGCAGTATAAATTTCCAGCGCCGCCGCTCCATCATCGGCAACCACCGCGGAATGGCCCAGCAAATCGAGAATCTCAACCATAACCTCCCGCAGATCCGGATCATCATCCATCACCAGGACTTTTTGCGGCGGCAAATCATTCTCGGACTCGATAACCGTCGCTGAATCATTTTCCGGCCTGAGTTCACAGTCGGACTCAGGCGCCGCCGGTAAATCGATGGTAAAAGTCGTCCCCTTCAACAATTCGGATTCGAGCCGGATAAAACCATTATGTTTTTTTATAATCGAGAAACATAAGGACAGACCCAGGCCGCAACCGGTAGATTTTGTCGTAAAATAGGGGTCAAAAATCCTGACCTGAGTTTCAGGGCTCATCCCCTCACCCTGATCCGTAACCGTGATTCTGACATAACGGATCATCTCCGTATATATCCCGGAGTCGTCATGTTCTTCCAGATTAGTCATTGCAATCCGGATTATACCACCTTCAGGCATTGCCTGATCCGCGTTAATCACCAGGTTGGAGATTACCTGCCCGATCTGACCCGCGTCAGCGAAAACCGGCCAGAGATCCGGGCTTTGCCGGATCTCCAGTTTAACGTTGCTGCCGCGCAGGGCAAACCCGGAGATCTCAGTCACTAAAAGACCCAGATCGACAACCTGTCGCAGCGGTTCGCCGCCCTTGGCAAAAGTCAGAAGCTGCCGTGTCAAAGCGGTGGTCTGCTGCAGCGCCGCTTCGGCCTTCTGCAAATATTTGTTAACTTTACCTGTCGGAGAAGTCTGCATCCTCGCCAAAGATATGTTTCCGAAAATACCCGATAACAGATTATTAAAATCATGGGCAATGCCTCCGGCCAGCAGGCCCAGAGATTCAAGCTGCGATACCTTTTGCAACTCGCGCTCATTGCGCAGTTTTTCGGTAATATCGGTAACCGTGGCGACTACTACTTCTTCACCGGCATAGGAACTTAGTGAAAGGTTGACCAGAACATCGAAGATCTCTCCGGACCGATAACGCCGGGCCCGCCACTCAAACTCCTGCGGCTCTCCCGAGAATACTTTTTTGATTAATGCCTCAGCTTTGGCATTATCATTTTCCGGCGCGGAAAGATCGCCGACCGACAGAGAACAGGCCGTCACCCAATCCGGTATTTCATACATCGCCAGCATCGTCTGATTAACATCAAGCAGTTTCGTATCAGGGCCATGAACGAAAATCGCGTCCTTGGCATTTTCAAACAGATCCTGATAACGTTTACGACTGCTCTCCAGCTCCCGGGTTCTCTGATTAAAGTAAAAAACCAGTTTGCCGAGTTCATTATTTGATGAGATTGCAATCTCCCTTGAACTTAGTTGGGGATCTTCCTCAATTTCTTTTAACTGAGCCGTAATCTCCCGCAAGGGTACAAGCAGATTCTGTCGCAAAAGAAAAAACGCGAAAAACAGTACCCCGAGAAGAGTGACGGCCAGAAAAAAAATCAACCGGCCCATAACCCGACTGACAACCACGTTAATTCGGCTGTCGGGAACTACCACCGCCAGTTTCCAATCCGCGGCCGGAATATGAAACAGGGTTACGGTTACCGGTTCATGCAGCAGCAGATCATCATCAACCTTGAAAGCGGTTAATTTATGCGACACAACCGTGCCGGTGCTGTCGGGTAAAGGATTAAGCATAAACGCGGCAATCATCCGGGCCCTGGATAAATCAATCTGATATGACTCTTTAGCAAGTTCCTGCACCAGTTTGTCGTATTCGGGGAATTTCTTCCGCGCAAACGCGATAATCTTTTCGTCAATCCCGGCCACCGCCTGCGCCACCGGGGCAAAACGTTTTTCCGTCCGGGCCAGCAAATTACAGTCGATAAAATCATCAGCCGGGTTGATTTTTCCGGAATCGTCAGCCGGGCGAATTAATTTTTTATCGGGGAAAACCAGGAATTTATTACTGTTATCAACCGCGAACAGATAGCCGTCGACCACCCGGCCGGCCCGGGCGAACAACTCCACCAGCCCTTCAAGTTTAAGATCAACCGCACTGACACCGACAAACCGGCCCTTCTCCAGCATCGGCACGCTACAGGTAATCATCGGCTGCAAAGAGTATGGATCGACATACAACTCCGACCAGATGCCTTTCCGGGTTTTAGCATAGCGAGCCGGAACATACCACGCCTCATGATGATAACCGACCCCGGCCGCGGCATTGTAGTCATCAAAATAGTGGAGCCGCTTATCGGCCTTGCGCCCCCAGAAAAAACCCCGGCGTTGGCAATCCGGGTTGAACATATAAGGTTCCGGCCAGATCCCGCCACCGGCAATAAAATCCGCGGTTCCCGGCAAATCAAGCAAATTCGGAATCAGTTTTTTCAGAACCGCGGCATCCTTTTCCGGCATTTCCGTATAGACATTGGCAATGGCTGTTGCAACGGTTTCGGTCATTACAATTGAATTGCTCAACTGCGCGACAATCTGATTCCCCAGAGACTCAACCCGCTCCTGCTGATTTTTGAGCAGAAGCGGCCGGGCAATCGTCATCATCGTATAGCATACGACCATAAAAACAATTATCAGAAGAAAGAAAAAACTGACCGAGATTATCTTCTGCAAATTATTTTCAAACTGTTTCTCAGTCATTTTCAACCCCTACGACAACAGAGCCGCCGCCAGCAGTTCCCGGGTATAAGCGTTGCGCGGGTTCTCCAAAACTTCGGCCACCGGCCCGTTTTCAACCACCCGGCCGTGATGTAAAACCATAACCCGGTGACAAAGAGCTTTAACCACTTTAAGATCATGCGATATAAAAAGGTAGGCAAAATTATGTTTAGCCTGCAGATCCCGCAGCAGATCAATCACCTGGGCCTGCACCGAGCGGTCAAGTGATGAGGTTGGTTCATCCAGAACAATCAACTCAGGTTTTAATACCAAAGCCCGGGCGATTGCAATCCGCTGACGCTGACCGCCGGAAAATTCATGTGGATAACGCCGCAGTACATCCTTTTCCAGACCGACTTCCGCCAGGGTCGCGGTCACCAGCCGCTGTCGCTCCGCAGCGCTGCCGATATTATGCAATTCCAGACCTTCCGCCACAATCTGGGCCACGGTCAGACGTGGGCTTAAACTGGCAAAAGGGTCCTGAAATACAACCTGCAGATGCTGACGCAGAGAACGCATTTGCTGAGATGAGAGCCGACTTAAATCATGCCCGGCAAAAGATATCCGGCCTTCGGCGGCCAGGAGCCGCAAAAGGGCATAGCCCAAAGTCGATTTTCCCGAACCGCTCTCACCGACTAAACCTAAGCTCTCTCCCGGCTTAATCGCAAAAGAAACCCCGTCAACCGCCTTGACATAGTCAACTGTTTTCTTGAAAAAACCTTTTTTTATCGGAAACCAGACTTTGACATCCTCAACTTGTAACAGCGGATCAGCCTTCCCGGTCAAAGGTCGCGGCAAACCTTGCGGTTCCGCCGCCAGTAATTTTTTAGTATAAGCGTGCCGCGGTCGGGTAAACAGGTTTTCACAGGAGTTCACTTCAACAATCCGCCCGGCCGTCATAACCGCGACCCGATCCGCATGATGTCTGACAATTCCCAGATCATGGGTAATCAATAAAATTGCCATACCGAGACGCTTTTTTAATGAACTTAAAAGAGCAAGTACCTGCGCCTGCACGGTTACATCAAGGGCCGTGGTTGGTTCATCCGCAATCAAAAGATCCGGCTCATTCGCCAAAGCCATCGCTATCATCACCCGCTGGCGCTGGCCGCCGGAGAGCTGATGCGGAAAAGCGTCAAGCCGGCGCGCTGCATCATCAATGCCGACCAGCTCCAGCAATTGTTGCGCCCGGGAACGAAGCTCCCGCTGACGCCCGCCGCCGCGATGCAGCCGGATACTCTCACTGATCTGCCGGACAATTGTGTGCAGAGGGTTTAAGGAGGTCATCGGCTCCTGAAAGATCATCCCGATCCGGCCGCCGCGAATCGCCCGAAGTTTTTTCTCCGGCAGCGAGAGCAGGTTTTCTCCGGCAAAAATAATCTCTCCTGCCGGATGAGAGGCTTCAGGATAGGGTAAAAGTTTGAGGATTGAATGCGCGGTTACCGATTTTCCGGAACCGCTCTCGCCGACCAGCGCCAGAGTTTCCTGCGGATTGATACTTAACGAAATCCGGTCAACCGCTAAAACCGGTTCACTGCCGGAACTAAACTTCACCGACAGATCTTTAATCTTGAGCAGAGGCAGGTTATGCGTCATTCAACCCCCAAGCCCGGTGGCCTGCCGCGGATCGAAAGCATCACGCACCGCCTCGCCGATGAAAACCAGCAGACTTAACATAACCGCCAGGACAAAAAATGCGGAAAGTCCGAGCCAGGGCGCCTGCAGATTGGCTTTGCCCTGGGCCAGAAGTTCACCCAGAGAGGGCGACCCCGGCGCCATCCCGAAACCTAAAAAATCGAGTGAAGTTAAAGTCGTAATCGAAGCGTTAAGAATAAAGGGCACAAAAGTTATGGTCGCGACCACGGCATTCGGCAGAATATGGCGGAACATAACCTGCAGATCTCCGGCGCCTAAAGCCTTGGCCGCCCGGACATAATCAAGATTACGGCCGCGCAAAAACTCCGCCCGCACCACCCCGACCAGGCTCATCCAGGAAAAGAGCAGCATAATTCCGAGCAGCCACCAGAAATTGGGCTGGACGAAACTGGAAAGAATAATCAAAAGATAAAGCACCGGCAATCCCGACCAGATCTCCATAAATCGCTGGCCGAAAAGATCAATTTTGCCGCCGTAATAGCCCTGGAGCGCCCCGACCACAATACCGATTATCGAACCGAAAAAAGTCAGACAGAGCCCGAAGAGCACCGAAATCCGAAAACCATAGACGAGCCGGGCGACAACGTCACGGCCCTGATCGTCGGTGCCAAGCAGATTTTCCCGGCTCGGCGGCGACGGCGCCGGCACCGGCAGATCGTAATTGATGGTATCATAGTAGTAACGAATCGGCGGCCAGATTATCCAGCCGCCCGATTTTTCAATAAGTTCAATCAGATAAGGATCACGATAATCAGCCGCAGTCGCGAATTCGCCGCCGAAATCGGTTTCACTGTAGGAGATAAATACCGGACAGTAGAATTTATGATGCAGCCGGATCAGGAGCGGCTGATCGTTAACAAAGAGTTCGGCGCTGAGACTGAAACAGAACAGAAAAAGAAAAATCCACAACGACCAGTAGCCCCTCCGATTCGCCCGGAAACGGGCCAGGCGCCGTTGGGTAACCGGATTAAATGTAAAAAACCGCCGATCCGACATCAGAAATCCCGCGCCTCGAAATCAATTCTCGGATCGACCAGCATATAACAGAGATCACTTAAAAGATTAGTCAACAACCCGATCAGAGTGAAAATATAGAGGGTTCCGAACATTACCGGATAATCACGGCCGATGGTCGCCTCAAAACCTAAAAGACCGAGACCGTCGAGGGAAAATATCACCTCAATCAAGAGCGAGCCGGCGAAAAACATGCTGATAAAAGCCGCCGGGAAACCGGCGACGATAATCAGCATCGCGTTGCGGAAAACATGGCCGTAAAGCACCTGGTTGCGGCTTAGGCCCTTGGCCCGGGCGGTCGTCACATACTGTTTGCCGATTTCATCGAGAAACGAGTTTTTGGTCAGCATCGTCAGGGTCGCGAAACCGCCGATAACCATTGCCGTAACCGGCAGCACCAGATGATGAAAATAGTCAAGAATCTTGCCGCCCAGCGAAAGTTCGGCAAAGTTTAACGAAGTCAACCCCCGCAGCGGAAACCAGGCAAAATAGGAGCCGCCGGCAAAGATAACCACTAAAATCACGGCAAACAGAAAAACCGGAATCGCGTTACCGACAATCACGACCGTACTGGTCCAGACATCAAAACGCGAGCCGTGGCGGACAGCTTTGGCAATGCCTAAGGGAATTGAAACCAGATAGATGATCAGCGTCGACCAGAAACCTAAGGAGATCGAGACCGGCAGTTTTTCAATTATAAGGGCGATAACCTTTTTATCGCGATAGAAACTTGTGCCGAAATCGAATTTAAGATAATCGCTGACCAGTTTGATGTAACGCTTATAGAGCGGCTGGTCAAAACCGTAAAGTTTTTCAATCTCTTTTACAAGCTCGGGATCAAGGCCCTGAGCCCCGCGATAACTGCTGTTTGTGGATGTGATTTTAGCGGGACGCTGTTTTAATTCGGCCTGATTACTGCCGGCAACTCTTACCGTGGCGCTCTCGCCGGTTGCTTCAAGCTTGGCAATCATCTGTTCAACCGGCCCGCCGGGCGCCGCCTGGATAATAAAAAAATTAATCGTCAGAATGCCCAGTAAAGTCGGAATAATAAGCAAAAGACGTCGGAGAATATAGGAAGCCATAAAATTTTATTTTTTTGCCCACCAGGTCATCAGGCCAAGACCATATTTGGGCAGAATATCAGGCTGGGCGAATTTATTCCAGTAAGCGATGCGAAAAGTATTGATATGCCAGTGCGGCATAACATAAAAACCCCACTGCAGCACCCGATCGAGCGCCCGGGTACAATCTACCAGTGTTTTCCGGTCTTGGGCGTGAATCACCTTTTCCACCAGGGCATCGACCACCGGATCTTTAATCCCGGCGAGATTGCGGCTGCCGGGGATATCGGCAACTTCCGAAGTCCAGTAATAGCGCTGTTCATTGCCCGGCGAGAGCGATTGCGCGAAATTCCAGACGACCATATCAAAATCAAATTTCCGCACCCGGTTAAGATACTGGGCCGTATCCACCACCCTGACATCCGTGATAATCCCCAAGCGGGCGAGATTTTTCCTGTAAGGTAAAACGATGCGCTCAAATGCCGGCGCCGTCAACAGAATTTCCATATGGAACGGACGACCATTTTTATCGACGAGTTTTTTCTGCTTGATTACCCAGCCCGCACTTTTTAAAAGAGCGGCGGCCCGACGCAGATTCTGCCGGTTATTGCCCCGGCCGTCCGTGGTCGGCAAATGATAACTGTCCTTGAAAACCTCTGCCGGCAGCTGGTCCGCGAACGGTTTTAAAATGGCAATTTCCGCCGGGCTCGGCGGCCCGACGGCCGCCAGTTCCGAATTACTGAAATAGCTTTCAGTACGTTTATATTGACCATAAAAAAGATTTTTGTTACTCCACTCAAAATCAAAGGCATAGATCAGAGCTTCACGCACCCGGCGGTCCCTGAACAACTCCCGCCGGGTGTTAAAGACAAAGCCCTGCATCCCTTGAGGGATTGCATGGGGAATCTCTTTTTTAATAATCCGACCGTCCCGAAACTGGGGACCCTTATAGAGGGTCGCCCAGTTTTTGGAGACGTTTTCAAGCCGGAAATCGTACTCTCCCGCCTTAAAAGCTTCAAGGGCTACGGTCGCATCCCGATAGTAATCAAAGGTTAAAGTGTCAAAATTATTACGGCCCCGGTTAACCGGCAGGTCAGCGGCCCAATAGTCGGGAACCCGTTCATAGGTGATAGATTTTCCGGGCTTAAAACTTTTCACCCGATAAGGCCCGCTTCCCAGGGGTACGGTTAAATCGGCATGAGCAAACTTTTTATCCTGCCAGAAATGCCGGGGCAGCACCACCATTTCACCGACAATCAAAGGTAATTCGCCGTTACTGCCATCCTTAAAAGTAAATTCAACCTGTTCTTTACTCAGCGCCTTAACCCCGGTAACCTCGGAATAGTAACGCTTGTACATGGGCTGGCCTTCGCTAATCAGCAGATTGAAGGTAAAAACCACGTCATCGGCGGTAATTTTCCGCCCGTCATGAAAACGGGCTTTCGGATTAAGATAGAAAATAACTGAAGCTTTATCCTCGGCAACCTTGACCTTCTCGGCAATCAGGCCGTACTGACTGAAAGGCTCATCTTCTGATTTTGCCATCAGGGAGTCATAAATCAGGCCGGTCCCCGCCGCGGAAACCCCTTTCAGGATAAAATCGTTAAACGTATCAAAGGTCCCGATCGCCGCCCGGCGCAGGGTGCCGCCTTTAGGGGCCTGCGGATTAACATAGTCAAAATGAGTAAAATCTGCCGGATATTTGAGTTCACCATAGAGAGATAAACCATATTGCGGCAGTTTCGCTGCCGGGCCGGAAAAAGTCGGAAAAACAAGGCATAACTGCAGAATCAAAGCTGAAAAAACGATAAAAACAATGCGCCGGCAACAAAATAAATTAAATTTCACAAATAACCTCTTGAAAAAAGTTCGTAACTGTTCAGTTGAACAGTCACAAAAGATGATTGATAATCGTATCGGTCAAACAGAGGCCGGAATCGGTTATTCGTAATCTGTTTTTATCAATTACCAGCAGCCCTTCAGCGCACAGGAGCCGGGCTTTGCTGATAAGCCGGTCAACCTTCTTATAGCCATATTCATTTTCAAGGCAGGCAAGATCCAGCCCCTTCCGCAGTCTTAAGCCCAACATCAGGGCTTCGGAAAATGAACTTTCGTCGCTGACAAACTCTTGTTCACTCCAGCTCTCAGTATTACAATCTTCATTTACAGAGATAAAACCAGGCTGTTGCAGCTCCTGCATATAGAGATAAGGGTCACCGGTATTACGATAACGCTCAACCCGGTGGGCGGCAGTTTCAGGACAATGCCGGCCGCCGCAGGCGCCGGCGCCGAGACCGATAAAATCTTTAAGCTGCCAATAAGCCAGATTATGCCGGGACTGCAGGCTCAGGCTCCGGGCGAAATTAGATACTTCATATCGGTAGAGCCCGGCCTTGTCAAGATTATCTTCCAATAAAGCCATCATTTCAAGTTGCGAATCTTCATCAACCGGCGGCAAATTACCGGCGGCGACCGCTTTTGTCAGTTGACAACCAGGTTCAAGGGAGAGGGTGTAGGCTGAAACATGCTCGGGGCTCAGTGCGGTCAAGGATTGCAGATCGAAAAGCAGGTCGGCTATTATCTGACCCGGCCAGGCATAGATCAGATCAAGGCTTAAATTTTCAACTTTTGCCTGTCTTAAAACGGCAACCGCCCGCCCAATCTGCGCCGCACTATGCCGCCGGCCCAGCAGCCGCAAACCGACAGGCGAAAAAGTTTGCGCCCCAAGACTTATCCGATTAATTCCGGCCGCCAGATAGCCGGTAATTTTCGCGATCTCAATATCGGCCGGATTCGCTTCCAGGGTTAATTCCGGATCAACAACAAAACCAATCTTGTCAGCAAAAAAATCAATAATTTCAGCAAAAAAATCCACCGAAAAGAGTGACGGGGTTCCGCCCCCGAAATAGAGGGTCTCCAGGGGCGCTATGGTTTCCCGCCGACAGTTCCGCCGAAACCTGAATTCCCTTAAAAGGGCCGCCAGGTACTCTTTTTCCGGCACCTCATTCACGGCAACCGAGGGAAAAGCACAGTAACTACAGCGGGAAAGACAAAAAGGAAGATGGACATAAAGATGGGCCGGAGAGCTTTTTTCAAGTGCCAGACCGACCCTTTTTGTAATTAATTTATGATATTTCATCAAATGATTGCAACTTCCAGGTTAAACTGCTTTTCTGCCAAAAGCCTCTCACGGGTGCCGAGATACACAAACAAAAAACGGGCGACCGTTCCCGGTCAAATTTACCCGATTGTTCGCTGCGGCTTTTCACCCATTTGTATGTAAGAATTGCTGAGAAAATGGTTTGATTGAGCGCCATTTAGTGGAAGTGTGTTCAACTTGCCGGAGGTCATAATTTTTTTGGAGATTCAACCACAGGGCCGGAATAAGTATCAAATGCGCGTGATAAACGGACAGGCAAGCTGTTGTCTAAATCTGCCGGACAATTTCAAAAAATAGGTTATGTGTTTTTTTCTTCATCATAAGCTACATAAATAGTACCTTTCCCTTTCCCAACACTTTTGACAGCTTTCTCCTTTTTCATATATTGCAAATCTTTCTTAATAGTATGGATGTTAAACTCAGTGAACCTTTTTGCGATATCCGACACCTTAACTGGCTGATTATCTTCAATATACTCTTTTATAATTTTTTGTCGTTCTGACAAATATCCACCTTTTGACCTAAAAATTTCATATTTAACATCTAATTTCAGCGTCAACTCTTTTAGTACCTTACAGGTTATTTTCTGCACCAAAAAACAAGATTTAATAATCAGAAAATGTTCTGATAAGAGTACTTATTTGCGGGCCGAAAAAGCCCTGTTTGGGTTGCGGGATTTGTTCCCGCATTAGTGCCTTACAGGTTATTTTCTTGTTTTAAAACAAGAAAATGTTCTGATAAGAGCACTTATTTGCGGGCCGCAAGGCCCTGTTTGGGTTGCGGGAGTTGTTCCCGCATTAGTACCTTACAGGTTATTTTCTTGTTTTTTTCGACAGCTTTTTTC
>WFRP01000052.1 GCA_015486505.1 Pseudomonadota bacterium
GCTGTCGAAAAAAACAAGAAAATAACCTGTAAGGCACTAATGGGCTCCCGCTCGCTTCCGAAAAACAACGAAATCGTTTCCGCAACCGCTTACGAAAAACCACCCCCGCCCCCTCCAGAAGGTGGGGGGTAAAATTTGGCTGAATAGTTACAAAAAAATAAGGCTATCCGACAAGATTATTTATGGGCATAAAACTGGTCATATTTTATGTAAGGATAGCGTAATTATTTACTGAGACACAAAGGAGAGGATATGGGACAAAAACTGGAATCGTTCTATAAGGAAGTTGCTAAAATAGGCGGACTCAAAGCCAAGATGAGGTTGGCCGTTCTTACCTCAATATCCAGCGCCAAGGCGCCGGGTGCGCCGGATTCAGCGGAAAATGTCGCCAAATTCGAGAAAGCAATGCAGGAAATCAGAAAAGAATTCAATTAAGACAGGAGAAAAGTATGGCTACATTTATAAAAAATGAATTAAAAATAAGGCATGATTTTGACCCCAAGACAAAGCGACATTACGATAACGGCGTTTTGACCGTTCGCCATTGTCATCATTATTCGTCGCTTTATTCGCAACTGGCTATTGATGCTAACGAAACTGAGCTGCTGAAAGACTCGGCAAGTGAAGCATTCCGCGAGATTTTATCTGATTATTATGAGAAAAACAACATAACCGCTATCGCGGATAAAGCAGAGCTTGCCTGCCGGCAATTTGCGGCAATGGGGCTTGGCACCATGAAGATTCTTAACATCAATGAACACAGCGGCGAAGTGGAGTTGTTGTCTTCGCATACGGACGAGGGCTGGAAAAAGAAATGGGGAGTATACGATAAACCGATAAACTATATCGGCGCCGGATATATTGAGGCCGTGTTTGAAGTCATCCTTGATTCGCCGCCCAAATCATTTCTGGCCGAAGAAACCCAGAGTATTGCCATGGGCGCTGAAACTTCAAAATTCAAAGTGATAAGGAGATAAATTATGGCTATAGACAGGGAAAAAATTATCGAACAAATGTCTCAGATAGAGATAGTGCCTGATGAGAATGGCATTATTGAGGGATTCAATGTTTTGGTAAATCAGCTCCCCGCGAAATTCTGGAATACTTTTGCCGACAGATTAATCAGCAAGGCGGATGAAGATATGGTGGAAGCAAAGGAGTATCTGTTATACAACGCTGCGCATGAGTGCGGATATCATACAGGCTATGGCATTATTACTTCCGAAGAATGGGATGCCATAGTTGCCCCGATGATTGAAAAAGCGCCTGAGGATGTTCTATATGGTGCCTACGCTGTTTTTACCGCCTGGGGATGGGCTGATTCGGAAATCGTGGAACTTGTTCCCGGCGAAAAAATGGTTGTCCGGGCCTATGATTATTATGAATCCGACCATGTTAAGTACGGTAAAAGTTCAAGAATGGCCGCCTATATGATCGCGGGCGTATCATCCGCTTTTATGGAATTAGCTTACGCTGGTGAGTATGATCCCAAAGGAAGTCTGATCGGCAAGTATGAATGCAAGCAGACAAAAGGTATTGAAGCCGGTGATTCCTACGGTGAATTTGTTGTAACTAAAGCATAGATTTCAAGCCGCGGAGCATAGACAATTACTCACTGCTCTATGCTCCGTACCATATTTTTATACGTATCTCCTGCTATCCGGAGATAAATTTATTCCCGCCGTAAATTTTATTTCGATTAGTCGTGCTTTCGCGCAATCCGATAAAAGACAACCGCGGTTTAACGACAGACCCGCAGCCGGCTATGGCTACCAAACTTACCGGCAACACCCTCGAAAAAACCTCCAGCCACATTCGTTACTGTGGAATCTGTTTTCCAACATTTGATAAATTTTCTTCGCTTGTTTTCTTTAATGCTCCTGCAATTTAGTACCTTACAGGTTATTTTCTGCACCAAAAAACAAGATTTAATAATCAGAAAATGTTCTGATAAGAGTACTTATTTGCGACCAACGGAAGTGCCCCTGGGTACGGGCCAGAAAGGCTCCGTTTGGGTTGCGGGGATTGTTCCCGCATTAGTACCTTACAGGTTATTTTCTTGTTTTTTTCAACAATCTTTTCCAACTGTAAAAACAAGAAAATGTTCTGATAAGAGTACTTATTTGCGACCAACGGAAGTGCCCCTGGGTACGGGCCGCAAGGCTTTGTTTGGGTTGCGGGATTTGTTCCCGCATTGGATTAAAAATGAATTCTGATTATATTTACCTTAACAATGCGGCAACCAGTTTCCCAAAACCGCCGCCGGTTATTGAAGCCGTCAAAGCGCAGCTGGATTCGATCCCTTGCCATCATTCCCGCACGGGCTTCGAACGTCAGGAAAGGGATGTTTTCTCATCCTCCAGAGAACTGCTGGCAAAACTATTTAATGTTGACAAGCCTGAAAGAATTGTTTTTACCTCCGGGGCAACGGAAGCGATAAATCTTGCGCTAAAAGGCCTGGAACTTGCCGGTGGTCATATTATTTCCAGCAGTATCGAGCACAATTCCGTTTTAAGGCCGCTGAAAATTTTAGAGCGTCAGGGGATAATAGAATTAACAATTGTCGGCTGTGACAACCAAGGCCGAATTAATCCGGCTGATGTTAAATCAGCGCTGAAAAACAATACCAAAGTTATCATTCTTAATCACTGTTCAAATGTCAGCGGCGCCGTTACCGATCTGGAAGCAATCGGAAAAATTACGGCATCTTGTGATAATCTGGCTTTTATTGTCGATGCCTCGCAGAGCGCCGGTACCATCCCGATTGACGTTGACAGGATGAATATTGATTTATTAGCTTTCACCGGCCATAAGTCATTATTCGGCTATCCCGGAAGCGGCGGCTTGTATATCCGGGAATCACTGGATTTAGAGCCGCTAAAAACCGGCGGTACCGGGATTAAAAGCGATTATCTTTACCAGCCGCAAACTATGCCGATCTATTATGAGGCGGGAACCCAAAACAATATAGGAGCCGCTTCTCTGGAGGCCGGCGTAGCTTTTGTCCTTGATAAAGGCGTAGAGAATATCCACAAACATAAACAGAACTGCGTGCAAACAATGATTTCCGCTTTACGGAAACAGGCCAACGTTATTCTCTATGCGAATTTTCATACTGATGAAATACCATCGTTATTCTCGTTTAATATAAAGGGAATGGACCCGGCTGATGTGGGTTATATCCTGGAAAATTCATTTAAAATAATTACCCGCAGCGGATTGCATTGCGCCCCGCTGATTCATAAAGAGATAGGCTCTTTCCCGGCGGGCTCTGTAAGAGTAAGCCCGTCCGGTTTCACATCCGATGACGAAATAGACAAGTTTTTAACGGCAGTCTCACAGATTTGCAAAACGGTTTAAAGCCTATGAAAGTAGTTTCGGTAAAACATGTGGAAGATTGTTTTGACGGTTCATTTATCAAGGAAGTATTATTTGCAGAAGAAATCACCAAAGAAATCATCTTGAAGTTGAGCCAGGATGATGTTTTAAAATATTATCAGGATTTCCCGCGGCCCTTTTTTAAAATAATAAGGAAAACTTGTTACGAGATCAAAGGCGTTCAGGGTAATAAAAGCATACGGATACACCTAAAGAATCCGGCAGAATACTGTATTGAGGATTTTACCGCTTCAATTGAGTCGGTTTAATCGCGAAAGTTTGAAAGGAGCAAGTATGAAACTGCAAAATGTCATAAAATTGCAAAATATCAAGGTGCGCGCTAAAATTTTTTCCACTTTTGCCGTACTTTACATTGCGCTGGTTTTAATAAATATGTCCGGACTGACGGTTTTATCCTTTACCGCAGGGCCGGTACTGGTTGTTGGTTTGGCTGTGTTTTTAAGTGCTTCGATTATCAATCCTTTACAAAAAAGCGTAGAGTTTGCTCAAACCATTGCAAGTAACGATTTGACCCGGGAACTGAATATGGAGAGACAAGATGAAGTTGGAGCGTTAGCCGCTGCTTTAAGCAATCTGAGCGTTAATCTTCGTAAAACAATTTCGGGATTGTCGGAAAATGCGACGTTATTTTCCGATTCAATCGCTGAAATTGAAGCCATATCCGAAGAGATGGCCTCCGGCGCTGAGAGCATCAGCGAAAAAACAGGAGTTGTCACGGCAATTATTGAGGAGATCAACGCGAATTTGTCCACGGTCTCAGCCGCAACGGAGCAGTCATCCGCAAGTATTAATGTTGTGGCCTCGTCTACGGAAGAGATGACGGCGACAATAGCAGAGATTGCGGAAAATACCGGTAAGGCTCAGCAAAAAACGGGTGAAGCGGTCGATTTCGCGAGAAACGCTTTGGATAAAGTGACCGAACTTGGCGCTTCCGCTGACGATATCGGCAAAGTGGCGGAGGTTATCATAAAAATTGCCGGCCAAACAAATCTTCTCGCCTTAAATGCGACTATCGAAGCTGCCAGAGCCGGAGAGGCAGGAAAGGGATTTGCGGTTGTGGCCGGCGAAGTTAAAGAACTGGCCAAGCAAACAAACATGGCTACAGGGGAAATCGAAAGTAAAATCGCGGCCATACAGGCTTCTACCGCTGGAACTGTCGCGGAAATCACCAAGATAGACGATGTAATTAACGGCGTTAATGAAATTGTAACCTCAATATCATCGGCCGTTGAAGAACAAGCGGTTACCACAAAAGATATCGCGACGAATATTACCCAGGCTTCCGAAGGGGTTAAAGAGATGGCCCGGAATATAAACGATGTGGCGGAAGCCACTGATATGGTTGTCTCTGAGATTAACTCATTGAATAATGACAGCAGTGATTTAAAAGACGCGAGCGAAATGGTCAGTGAAGGCGTTCAGGGGTTGGAAAAAACGGGCGATGATTTTAAAACCCTCGTTTCCGTTTTCAAGATCAGTTAGCGTAAAGCAACCATTCAACCAGGTCGTAAATCCGGTAAAATTCGCGGCCTTTTCCGGGAGGCTGTCCGGGAAGATTTTCTCGCCTTTCCCGGACAGCCTCCCAGTGTAAACATTCGACTTCACTCGGTTTGGCGGTAAAGTTACAGAGGAAATAAACAAAATTGCTTCGCCTGCGCCCAGCGGAAGCGCCTTTGGGGTGCTTCGCGCGGGGACTAAATTGAATTCTGTCCCCACATCGAGGCAGTTTGGAACGGTAGCCGAATATCAACCTCCCGGTCACGCGGAACGGTTATATACATTATACCGGCCCAATCTGTCCGCTACCAGTCAATATCGACCATAAAGAAAGGGCAATCACCAAAACCGACCCGGTTATGGCTGTCCGGGTCGCCATTCCAGAGATAACCAAAGGCAACAATAATTTTGTCAGTGACCATAAAGTCGGCGAATACATCCCAGGTATCAGCATCACGCCAATCATTGTCATAATCCGCTCCGGAACGGTATTCAAAGCCCGGAATCGTCGCATGCAAGTACTTTGCCTTCGGGAAGAGCGGGACAACCC
>WFRP01000053.1 GCA_015486505.1 Pseudomonadota bacterium
GAAAATGTTCTGATAAGAGTACTTATTTGCGCCCAACGGAAGTGCCCTTGGGGTGCGCCCAACGGAAGTGCCCCTGGGGTGCGCCCAACGGAAGTGCCCCTGGGGTGCGCCCAACGGAAGTGCCCCTGGGTGCGGGCCGCAAGGCTCCGTTTGGGTTGCGGGGATTGTTCCCGCATTAGTACCTTACAGGTTATTTTCTGCACCAAAAAACAAGATTTAATAATCAGAAAATGTTCTGATAAGAGTGCTTATTTGCGCCCAACGGAAGTGCCCTTGGGGTGCGACCAGCGGATTGCCCCTGGGTGCGGGCCAAAAAAGCTCGTTTGGGTTGCGGGGATTGTTCCCGCATTAGCATTGCAACTGTTTGAGCGTAAGCGAGTTTTGCAAGGCGGGCGCAGCGAGCTTAAAGGAAAAACAGAAATCTTAACGCCTGGCGGAGAAAAACCGCGCCCGACCCCGGATTCGGCTGAATAGTTACAGAAAAATTAAAAATGAAACCTGCTAAAATTGTGACGATTGCCAATCAGAAAGGCGGGGTCGGCAAAACCACAACCGCGGTAAATTTAGCCGCCTCACTGGCAATCGCCGAGCGGAAAACCCTGCTTATCGATCTTGATCCCCAGGGTAATGCCACCAGCGGAGTCGGCGGTGCAGCGCCGGTCGGTTGTGATGTCTATCACTGGCTTTTAGGCGAGTGTGAAGCCGCGGCCGCCCTGCAGTCAACCAGCCTGGATTATCTGGCGCTGCTGCCCGCGACCCAGGATCTTATCGGGGCTGAGGTTGAACTTCTAGCCTGCAGCGAACGTGAATTCTACTTAAAACGGCAGCTGGGCGGACTGCTTTCCGAATTTAATTATATCATCATCGACTGCTCGCCGTCGCTCGGGCTTTTAACCGTTAACGCGTTAACCGCGGCAACCTCGATTCTGATTCCTCTGCAGAGTGAATATTATGCCCTGGAAGGTATGGGCCAGCTGTTGAATACAATTGAGCGGGTCAAAAACGGCCTGAACCCGGAGTTGGTGCTTGAAGGAATTCTTTTGACTATGGTTGACAGCCGTACCACTTTAGCTCAGCAGGTCGAAAAAGAGGCCCGCGACCATTTTGCCGATTTGGTTTATGAGACCGTGATTCCCCGTAATGTGCGTTTAAGTGAATCGCCGAGTCACGGGCGGCCGATTGCGCTTTATGATGTTACTTCCAAAGGGGCGCAGGCCTACTTCCGTTTAGCGGAAGAATTTATCAGCCGTCAGCAATAGAGGGGGTTATGGAGATTCCAGCTCAGAAAAAGTCGGTATTAAAGCGCGGTTTAGGCCGGGGCATCGGCGCTCTGCTGCCCGATGTCGTCAATTCCGAAAAAGGCCAGCTGCAGCACTGTCAAATCAAGCATATTAAAGCCGATCCGGAACAGCCGCGGCGGCGCTTTGACGACGAAAACCTTAAGGAGTTGGCTCAATCGATAAAGGAGCATGGCGTAATTCAGCCGTTGTTAGTCAAACCGGCGGCCGTAGCCGGGCAGTTTATCCTGATTGCCGGAGAGCGCCGTCTGCGGGCCGCGACGCAAGCCGGTTTGACTGAAGTTCCGGTAATCGTTATGGAACTTGATGATGCCAAAGGTTTACAGCTTTCCCTGATTGAAAATCTTCAGCGTGAAGATTTGAATCCCCTGGAGGAGGCCTTAGGTTATAACCGTCTGATCAATGAATTTTCCCTGACCCATCAGAATGTTGCCAAAATTTTGGGAAAAAGCCGGGCGACGATTACGAATATGCTCCGGCTTTTGAAGCTTGCGCCGCAAGTTCAGCAGGCAATGATGGATGGCAAGTTAAGTATGGGCCATGGCCGCGCCCTTTTAGCCCTTGAGGAAGAAGCGCAACAGGAGTTTGCCCTGGAGGCGGTTTTAACCAACAAACTTTCAGTTCGGGAGCTTGAAAAAATGGTTAACCGGCTGAAAAAAGAGGGTAAAGCGCCGGAAGCTGCCGCCGCGAAAAAAGAGCAAAATACGACTCTGCTCAATGAAGATAAGCAGCTGGGGACCAAACTCGAGCAACTCTTCTCGGCCAAATCCAGGATTCGCCGTTTAAGCGGCGGCCGCGGCCGGATAGAGCTTGAATTCAAATCCGCCGAAGAGTTGCAAAGGATACTGGAACAACTCGGCTGCCGCTGAAATTAAGGTAGACCGATGGCGCGGGCGCTTTTCGATTTCAGCCAGTTTTGGAGATCGCGGCGGGCGCGTTCGGCTTTGGCTTCGAGGCGCTCACGTTTGCGGCGCTTTTTGCCTTCGAGTGGCGGGAAGAGGCCGAAATTGATATTCATCGGCTGGAAATGCCGGTTGTGGGTATTGCTGATGTGGCCGGTCAGGGCGCCTAAAGCGGTGGTTTCGGGGAAAACGAAGAGCTTTTGCTGTTTAATCAGGGCCGCGACCTGAAGGCCGACAATCAGGCCGGAGGCGGTCGATTCGGGATAACCTTCAACGCCGCTTATCTGCCCGGCAAAAAAGATACGGCTTTCAGTATGATGCTGAAAAAAGCGGTTTAAAACCCTGGGAGCGTCAATAAAAGTGTTGCGGTGCATGGTGCCGAAGCGCAGGATCTCGGCCTTTTCCAGGCCCGGAATCAGGCGGATCACCTTTTCCTGCCAGGGAAAGGTCAGGCGGGTCTGAAAACCGACCAGGTTATACATGGTCCGGGCTTTATTTTCACTGCGCAACTGGACGGTCGCGTAAGCCTCGCGGCCGGTGTTCGGATCAATTAAACCTTTGGGTTTCAAGGGGCCGAAGGCTAAGGTCAAAGGCCCGCGGCCGACCATCGCTTCAATCGGCATACAACCTTCAAAGACTTTTATATCCTCAAAGTCGCGGCCTGCGACTTGATCGCCTGCGGCAATCGTTTTAATCAGTTCAAGATATTGGGTTTCCGTCAAGGGGCAGTTCAGGTAGTCGCCGTCCGGGCCCGCTTCTTCATAGCGATTGGCCCGGAAAACGATCTCATAATCGATGCTGTCGGCACTGACAATCGGGGCGGTGGCATCGTAAAAATGGAGGCGTTCGCCGACCAGGGGGGTTAAGGCCGCGGCCAGTTTGTCAGAGGTTAAAGGCCCGCCGGCAATGATAACGATTTCGTTGTCCGGTATCGTAGTTATTTCCCTGCGGATAGTTGTGATTAGCGGGTGATTTTCGATCTTTTCCGTAATCTTTCGGGCGAAGGCCTGCCGGTCGACGGCTAAAGCGTTACCGGCCGCGACTTTAGTTTTATCGGCGGCGGTCATAATCAGCGAACCTAATATTCGCATCTCCTCTTTCAGGAGTCCGGCGGCATTGGTGGGCCGGTCGGCCCGGAGCGAGTTGGAGCAGACCAGTTCCGCCAGATCGGGATTGCTGTGGGCCGGCGAGAAACGCTCAGGCTTCATCTCGTATAAGGTTACGGGAATCTGCCGCTCGGCCAGTTGCCAGGCGGCTTCACAGCCGGCAAGGCCGCCGCCGACTATGGTAACCTGTGGCCGGGCGTTCACGAAAAAAAGCTCATCGCGATCAGGCTCTGGCGAAAATAACCGCTGACATCAAAATCCTGATAAAAGGGATCTTTGGCGGCATATTTATCGAGAAATTCACAAAGATCATCTACCGCTCTCTCCTTGTCGATCTCAATCTTTCCCAGATACCACGACAGCCGTTCTCCGAGTTGATAGAGGATCAGCGAGCGCACCGTCTCTTTTTCCTTATCCGGATGGAGTTCAAAAAAGGCCACCTGATCGTGGATTAGAATCCGGCGGGCAACATGTCTTAAGTAATCCAGTTTGGCGCCATATTTATCCCCGGCCGCGGGCGGATTCAGGAAATACTTTTTATATTGCGCGTATTCGCCGGCCCGGTCGAGAAAAGCCGCGATATGAACGACTTCATAATCAAGATAGCGGCCGTCGATGTTTTCCGTTTCATAAATGAAAACCGGGATGAGCTTTATATTATTCTGACTGCCGAAAGCCGCGGGAATGGTCGCCAGCCCGCCCTGCGGCCGGACGATACCGCTTTTCTTTTCGAGATGGGCGGTAATGATCGGCAGATCAACCCCTTCCTTGGCCTGCACCTGGATTGAGAGCGGACTTTTAAGCTGGTCTGTGATGATGGTCTCAATACTTTCAAGCCGCTCCTGATCCCGGGCGCAGGCCTCAATAAATTTCAGATAATATTCACGATCCATAAAAACTTCCCTTTATTTAGGTTCCAGAGCTTTAACCAGGGCTCTGATCATCAAATTGTGCGGGGTTTCAATCCCGGCCTGGCGGCCGTACTCGACAATTTTGCCGTTAATAAAATCCACTTCGGTGCGGCGTTGGTTTTCAATATCGACCAGCATCGACGGCTTATGGTCACCGGCGGTTTTAATGTAATTGATGGCGTAGGGGTAGTATTTCCAACCGAGGCCGATCTCATTCGCCCGGGCAACCTTGACCCCTTCCTTGATGAGGTTGTCAACAATCTGAAAAACAATCGGATCGCGTACGGTTTCGGCCATCGTCAGGCCGGTAACGGCACAAACCGGATTCATACAGGCATTCATAATTGATTTACGCCAGACCATATCGATAATGGATTCGGTTCTTTCAGTCGGCAGACCGCTTTTGGAGAAGGCTTCGGCAATTTTGAGCGCTGCTTCCTTCCCGGCCGGTTCGAGCTCCTTAAGATAATGCGGCGGATGATGGAAAGCCATATGGACGTGAGCCGGTTTTACCAGGCCGCAGCCGAAGTTTACGACCGCGCGAATGATTCTTTCCCGATCCAGAGTTTCGGCCAGGACCAGTTCGGTGTCAATGCCGTTCTGCCAACTGACGACATACATATCGTCATTGATAAAGTCCGCGATCGTCGAGGCGATCAAATGCAGAACCGTAGCCTTGACGGTGATGATGATAACCTCCGGCGGATCATTGGCCAGATCGGCAACATTGGTAAGCCCCCGGGTGACTTTCTGCTCAAGCTCTTCAGCCCCGTCAATCTTGATGCCGGGGTCAAGCGCGGTTTGAACCAGTTCGGGAACTATATCACATAAAGTTACGTCATTGCCGCCCGATGCCAGAAAGCCCGAGACAATACAGCCGACCGGACCCGCCCCGATTACGGCAAATTTCTTAAACTCTTTTACTTGATTCATTCACTCTCTCCTTAGCTTTCGCAGTTGTCGAGCATACCGAAAGCCTGTGCTGATAATAGATTCCGCCCGGTTTTCTGCAAAACTTCAATCGCTTTATCAATGTCGGAAAAATTGAAAATCATAACCGCCCGATTGTCGCTGAAGCCGCTGAAGGCGTACATATAGCGGACGCTGAGATTGGCGTCATTGAGGGGTTTCAGCACCTCGGCCAGACTTCCGGCCTGATCCTTGATTTCGACCGCAATCACTTCATCAATACGCGCCGGAAACTGTTTTTCCATCATAATCTGCCGGGCTTTGTCGATATTGGAAACCAGCAGGCGTAAAACCCCGTAATCGGCAGCTTCGGACAGGGTTAAGGCGCGGAGGTTGATCCCGGCATCACCCAGGGCTCTGGTCGTTTCCTGCAGACGCCCGGGTGAATTTTCGAGAAAAATTGAGATCTGTTTTAATTTCATAATTTACTCCTTTTATTTGTGTTGGTTTCAAAGTCAACCTTCAATTCAACTTTTTCAATAATTCAATTATAGCGACTTCAATTATAGTGCCATCAAGTAAAAATTTACTCCGAGTGAAAAATTCAGCGGAAAACCGGAAATGACCGGCCCGGAATTGTGAAAATTAACCGCAGCCGCTTAAAAAACGATAGAAATTAAACTATCGCAGAATTTTACTTTCAAAGCAACGATAAATTGATTATGGTGGCATAGTTTTGTGATTTTTACCACAGACAGAGTTCTCAGAGGAAAAACCGGATCTGCTTTTCTCTGTGAACTCTGTGTCCTCCTGGTGAGAATTAGCGAACGGGTGGTTTATAAAACCTCAACTTTCCGAGTTGAGATAAAACCTGTATGTTTAATGAGGGCCCAGTATTGAAAACCATAGTTTCCGGGGACGGCAGCCGGACGTGCTATTGCGAGGCGGCCGGCGAACATTATCATTCGACTAAAGACGGGGCTTTTACTGAAGCTCTTTACAAACATGTGCTACCGGCCTGGGCGTACCGCATCAACGGCCGGTCGACGGTGACGGTGCTCGATATCTGTTTCGGCTTAGGCTACAACACGCTGGTTTTAATCTGGTATCTGCGCCGGCAGGGATATGCGGGCCGTCTGCGGATATTTTCTCCGGAACAGGATCTTGAACTTTTGTCAAGCCTGGCTGATTTTCCCTATCCTGAAGATCTGGCGGACCTTGCGCCGATTATCAGGGATTTGGCCGTAAACCTGGTTTACCGGGATGCCCGTCTGTCTATTGCGATTATCGCGGCCGAGGCCCGGAACTGGCTTAAGCAGTTTAAGGCGCCGGTTGATATTGTTTTTCACGATCCCTTCAGTCCGGCACAGAATCATAAGCTCTGGACATATGAATATTTTGCCGAATTAAAACGCAGCGGCCGTGATGACCTGCTGATTACCACCTACTCAACCGCAACCGCGGTGCGGATGGGTCTTTTTGAGAACGGTTTTCATATCTACGAAAACCGTCCGCCGGCCAAAGTCAGAACTGCGACATTAGCTTCGTTAACCCCCCTTCCCCTGCCCGAAATTGATATGGTTCTCAAACAGCGGCGTAACCTTAAGGCCATAAGTTTACACGATTAAAACCGACGGAGGACATCTCTTTCAGAACAAACTTCATCTGCTGGAGAAAATGCGCTTGTTTTTTTAATCATTATAATGTATGAGGGGGCCGGCTTTTGATTTGTCAGTCGACAACATACATAAACTTAAACATTGCGGTGAACAATCCCGGAACATTTTCGGTTCATCGACACATCAACGAGATGGAGGTTGCTAGGAATGGGTGAGATCTTTAAAAATTCGTTGCACGACAAGGAATTGTCGGTAACCTGGGAGCTGGTTCCCGGTCGCGGATCGGTTGAGAAAGGTCAGGTAGACCTTATCAAAAGCGCGGAAGCCGCGGCTAAATGCGGCAAGATTCACGCTTTGACGATTACGGATAACCCAGGTGGTAACCCGGCGATTTCGGCTGAATTTCTCGGACTTGAAGTTCTGAAACTGGGGATTGAACCGCTGGTTCACTTTACCTGTAAGGATAAGAGCCGTAATGAGATGGAAAATCTGCTTTACGGTCTGGGCCGGGCCAATGTCAACAACCTGCTGGTGATGACCGGTGACTATCCGGTATCCGGCTACAAGGGGCGTTCCCGTCCGGTTTTTGATATCGATCCGATGCATGCCCTGCAGATGATTACCGATATGAATGCCGGTTTTGAGTATCCGGGGATGAAGCCGGGTTCAATCCTGAAGCTGCAGCCTTCTAATTTCTTTGCCGGAGCCGCGGTTTCTCCGTTTAAAAAACTTGAATCCGAGCAGATGGTGCAGTACTACAAACTGAAAAAGAAGATCGATGCCGGGGCTCAGTTTGTCGTTACCCAGCTTGGTTATGACGTGCGGAAAATCCATGAAGTTCTGCAGATCAAGAAAAAATACGGGTTCAATGTGCCGTTTATCGGCAACATCTACATTCTGCCTTTCGGGGCCGCCAATGTTATGAGTAAAAACTTTATCCCCGGCTGCGTGGTCACCAAGGAGCTGGTCAAGATTATCGACGGCGAACGTAAGGCCGATGATAAGGGTAAAGAGGCCCGCCTCACCCGCGGCGCCCAGATGTATGCCTTTATGAAGGGTATGGGTTTTGACGGGGTTCATATCGGCGGTCACGGTATGAAGGTTGACGATGCTCTGTTCATTATCGAGAAAGGTGAAGAACTGCTTCCCAACTGGCAGGATGAAGTGGCTAAATTCGACTTCCCGATGAAGGGCGGTTTCTACTATTTCAATAAAGATGAGAAAACCGGCCTTAATACCGATGAAGAAGCGCCGCGGACTTCTCGTCCGGAGGTGCCTTTGAACTACAAGTTCTCCCGCCTGATGCATAATGTCTGTTTCGAGCCCAAAGGCCCGCTTTTCGGTTTGATGACCAGTTTGAGCCGGAGCGCCGACAAGGGTGGTTTCTTCCGTTTTATGGAGCATATGTCAAAGGTTGCTCTCTTTGAATGTATGGACTGCGGTGACTGCGCGCTGACCGATGTCGCTTATGTCTGCCCGATGTCACAGTGTCCGAAAAACCAGCGCAACGGTGCCTGCGGCGGTAGTTTCGAGGGCTGGTGTGAAGTCTATCCGAATGAGAAAAAATGCGTTTGGGTCCAGGCTTATGACCGTCTCAAAAACTACAACGAAGAAGGCAAGATTGAAGACAATATGGTTCCGCCGCCGAACTGGGATTTCTTCCACACCTCTTCCTGGGCCAACTATTTCTTAGGCCGCGACCATTCCGCCAAAAAAGCCGGAATCCAGCCGCCCGAGAAAAAGGCTTGATTGTTTAGAAAGTAACCGGTCGTCTGAACGACCGGCCGTGTCTGGAAAATAAAAAGGCCGCCCCGGTTTCGGGAGCGGCCTTTTTATTATAACTTTATAATTGGGGTCAGGCTTGACTTATGGGTATTTGCGGGCCGCAACAATAATTTCCTGCAACCTCTTCAGCAATCTGCAAGAACAGTTCGGGGACAGTTTATCTTATCTGGTCGAGAATGCCGTTGATGAAGGGGGCGGAATTTTTGTCGCCGTAGGTTTTGGCGATTTCGATAGCTTCATTGATTGAAACTTTAAGCGGGATTTCATCGCAGGAGAGAATTTCGAAAACGGCAATCCTTAAGATATTACGATCAATAAATGACATACGGTTAAGCTTCCAGTTATGCGAATTCCGGCTGATTTCCTGATCAATTTTAACTGAATTTTTGCGTACACCATCGACCAACTGCCGGGTAAAAGCACTTTCCGCCTGGCGGTTGACGGGTTCTGAGAAGCGGCTTTTAGGTTTGTCCCGATCCTTGCAGTCCTCTTTGCAAAGGTGACAATCACTTTCCACAACCCAGTCATGCTCCCAGTAGCGGACGATGGCATCGGTTTCTTTTTGTGGCTTCCCGCGCTCCAGCATATAGAGAATCTGGAGCGCCGCCTCCCGCGCTTTGCGGCGTTTGTTGGCCATCTTCGCTTAAATCCGGCTCAGCAAATCAATCATTTCAAGGAGGGTTACAGCCGCGTCCCAGCCTTTGTTACCGGCTTTGCTGCCGGCGCGCTCGATTGCCTGCTCGATGGTATTGGTGGTCAAAATACCGAAGGCGATCGGTACGCCGCTGTCAATGCTGGTGGCGGCAATCCCTTTACTGACTTCGGCGGCAACGTAGTCAAAATGAGGGGTGTCGCCGCGAATTACCGCGCCGAGACAGACAATGCCGTCGTATTTTTTCGAGTCGGCAAGTTTTTTGGCCAGCAGCGGAATCTCAAACGCGCCGGGGACTTTGTAGACGGCAATCTGTTCATCCGCGATGCCGTGGCGTTGCAAGGCGTCAACCGCGCCCTCCTGCAGGCGCTCGCAGATAAAACTGTTAAAACGGCTGTTGATAATTGCCACCCTGGCCGTGCCGCTCTGATTGAGGGTTCCTTCAAAACATTTAATCATAGCCTTTCCTCTATCTTAATCTTTATTGTAACTATTCAGCCAAATTTTACCCCCCCCCACCTTCTGGAGGGGGCGGGGGTGGTTTTTCGTAAGCGGTTGCGGAAACGATTTCGTTGTTTTTCGGAAGCGAGCGGGA
>WFRP01000054.1 GCA_015486505.1 Pseudomonadota bacterium
CCGCTGGGTTGTGGAAGAGGCGCTTAATGAGGCTGAAGTAAACCTCGATGATATTGACGCGGTTTGTGTCACCAAAGGTCCGGGTCTGGTCGGTTCCCTGCTGGTCGGGGTGGCTTACGCGAAATCTCTGGCCTACGCCCGGAAAATTCCGCTGGTCGGCGTCAATCATGTTGAAGGCCATCTGCTCTCTCCGATGTTAACCAATCCGGATTTGGAATTTCCTTTTATCGGCCTGGTCGTCTCCGGCGGCCATACCAGTCTTTACCTGGCCAAAGCCTGGCATGAGTATGAACTTTTGGGGCGGACGATTGATGATGCCGCCGGTGAAGCCTTTGATAAGGTCGCGCGGATGCTCGAACTCGGTTTTCCCGGGGGGCCGGTGATTGAAAAACGGGCTCAATCCGGTAATCCGGACGCCGTAAAACTGCCCCGGGCCTGGCTCGGTAAAGAGTCGCTCGATTTCAGTTTCAGCGGTTTGAAAACTGCGGTCAGAACTGCCCTTGGGCGGGGACCTGCGGCAGCTGACGACGATCGGGCAACCTTTATCAGTGATCTGGCCGCCTCTTTTCAGGAGGCGGTGACCGCGGTTTTGCTGCGCAAGACGCTACTGGCGGCAGAGCGGTTCAAGGTGAAAAATGTGGCTTTTGCCGGCGGAGTCTCCTGTAACGGTTATCTACGTCGGCGGATGAGTGATGCGGCGCAGGCTCAGGGGCTTAATTTCTTTCTCGCTCCGCCGCAATTCTGCACCGATAACGGGGCCATGATTGCCCTGGTCGGTAAACGGCGGCTGGCCTCCGGTTTAAGCGACGATTTAAGCTTGAATCCCAGTTCCCGTTTACCATTGTGAAACCGGTTTTGCCTCAATCAGCATTCAAAATATCACCGCGCCGGGCCAAAAAGCGTCTCGGCCAGCATTTCTTGCGGGACGTGGGAATTATTTCCCGGATTATTGATCTGGCGGCCCCGCAGGCGGGTGAAACGGTTTTAGAGATCGGCCCCGGTGAAGGGGTGCTGACTAAAGCCCTGCTCGATTGCGGGGCTCAGGTGGTGGCGGTTGAAACCGATAAAGATCTCTGGCAGCCGTTGACGCAGCGTTTCAGTTCGGATGAAACAGCTGATTTCCCGGCGGCAGCGGGTAACCGTGGGAAATTTCACCTTGAAAAAGGCGATTTTCTCAAACTCGATCTGGAGCAGTTTTTTTTACGGGATATGGGAGTGTCGGCCCCGGTGGCGGTGGTCGCGAATATTCCCTATCAGATTACCACCCCGATCCTCTTTCGCCTGATCAAGTACCGGCATCTTTTTTCCCGGGCCGTTCTGATGATGCAGGAGGAGGTTGCGGCCCGGCTTCTGGCCGCACCCGGCAGCCGCGATTACGGCCGTTTGACCGTCGGTGCCGGTATCCATTGTGATATCAATCCGGGATTCAAAGTTTCGCCCGGTGCTTTTTCCCCGCCGCCGAAAGTCTGGTCGCGGGTTTTACGTTTTGAATTTCTGGCGCAGCCGCGCTATAAGGTTGCCGATCAGGAACTTTTTGACCGCTTACTGCTGACCCTGTTCAGTCAGCGGCGGAAACAGATTATTAATCCTCTGAAAGGGATTTTGACCAACCTTGAACGCGACGTTATCTGCGAAAAACTAGTGGCCGCAGGCTTTGCTCCCGACGCCCGCCCCGCAACCCTGACACCGGAAGAGATGGTGCGCCTGGCCGACTGCATCAGCCAATGGTCCCAAAAAACTTAAAACTTATAACTTACAGCTTACAGCTTAAAACTTACAGCTGAAAAAACCTATGCTGCGAAAAATAATAAAAATTATCTTCCTCCTCATTGTTCTGGTAATCCTGGCCGGGGTCGGTTCGGTTGCCGGAATATTTTACTATTTTTCCCGGGATCTGCCGCAGATTACCTCGCTTAAAGACTACCATCCCTACACCATAAGTGAAGTTTTTGCCGATAACGGCGAGCTGATCGGCCGTTTCGGGGTTGAAAAGCGGAAAATAGTGCCGATTGAAGAAATTCCCGATCTCTTGAAAAAAGCCTTTATCGCCAGTGAGGACAGCCGTTTTTATGAACACAAAGGGCTTGATTTTATCGGCATTGCCCGGGCTATGGTTAAAAACATCGAGGCCGGGAAAATTGTCCAGGGCGGCAGTACCATAACCCAGCAGGTGACCAAATCTCTGCTTCTGACCCCGGAACGCAAGTTCAAACGCAAGATCAAAGAGGCTATTTTAGCCTACCGCATTGAAAAATATCTCTCCAAGGATGAGATTCTTTTCATCTATCTTAACCAGATCTATCTCGGCCACGGTATGTACGGGGTCGAGATGGCCTCGCAGCGCTATTTCGGCAAGAAAACCCGTGATCTCAATCTGGCGGAGATGACCACGATTGCCGGGATGCCCAAGGCCCCGAGCCGGCTTTCGCCGATCAAATATCCTGAGCGTTCCAAAATTCGTCAGCATTATGTTCTGGAACAGATGCTTGAGCATGGTTTTATCACGAATAAGGAGCTCAAAGAGGCTTTAGCGACCAAAGTGATTCTGGTCTCGAAAGCCGATCCTTCGGCCAAGACGCCCTATTATACCGAGCATGTCCGGCGTTATCTTGAGAAAAAGTACGGTTATGAC
>WFRP01000055.1 GCA_015486505.1 Pseudomonadota bacterium
GGTTATTTTCTGCACCAAAAAACAAGATTTAATAATCAGAAAATGTTCTGATAAGAGTACTTATTTGCGCCCAACGGAAGTGCCCTTGGGGTGCGACCATCGGAAGTGCCCCTGGGTGCGGGCCACAAAGCCCTGTTTGGGTTGCGGGGATTGTTCCCGCATTAATGCCGCTCACGTTACTTGTATATATGTGGCCGCGATAGCGGTCTGGGATGCTTCTAAGTAACGGCGCGATTTATATACTCGCGTCGTACCCGCGGGCTCCATGAGCAGAAAATTTCATACGAAATTGTCCCCAAGGCTGCCGCCATGTCATCAGCGCTGATGCTTACCTCACCCTGAGAGCCTAAAATCACGACCTCATCCCCGACGGCGACATCGGCAATGTCGGTAACTTCAATCATCGTCCAGTCCATACAGACCCGGCCGATAACCGGGGCTTTCCGCCCGCGGACCAAAAACTCACCCCGGCCGGAAAAGGCCCGGCTCAGGCCGTCGGCGTAGCCGATCGGCAGCAGGGCTACAGTAATTTCCTCATGGGCGGTGTAAGTACAGCCATAACTGACACTCTGCCCCGGCCGCAGATTTTTCAACAGGACAATCCCGGTTTTGACACTCATCACCGGTTTTAATTCAATCTGTGTAAAAAGAGCGCTATCCGGATAGGCCCCATAAAGAGCAATCCCGGCCCGGGCCATAGTGCAGCCGGAAAAATCGTAACGAACTATGCCGGCGCTGTTGGCAAGATGCAATGTTAAACTCTCTTCTTGGTCGGACATTGGCGGCGGCTGATTCACAATCCGGTCAAATATTCGAGCCTGTTTTTCCGTATAACGCCGGGCCCAGGCCTTGTCGCTGTCGGCGATGGCAAGATGAGAAAGCAGGCCGGTAAGCTGCAAACCGGGAAGTTTAGCAACAGTCGCGATAAAATCCGTTGCCGTAGTTGCTGGAACTCCGGCCCGGCCCATGCCCGTATCGATTTTTACCTGAACCGGAACAATCCGGCCGCGTTCGCCAACAAAATCGGAAAGTCTCCGGGCACTTTGCTCATCCCAGAGCACCGGGATAATGCCGCCGGCGACAATCGCGGGAAGATCATCTTCATAAAGCGCCCCCAGAACCAGAATATCCTCGTTAATCCCGGCATCCTGTAAAGATTGGGCTTCGGTTACCGTGGCCACGGCAAAACCGGGCACCCCGACCGCCGCCAGACATTCGGCGACCGGAATCGCGCCGTGACCGTAAGCATCAGCTTTAATTACCGGCATCACGGCAACCGGATTTCCGGCACAGGCTTGCAAAGCCCGATAGTTATGGCGTAGAGCCGCAAGGTCAATCTCGGCCCGGGTCGGACGTTTTTTAAACATCGGCATTTCCTGAATTTTAAGCAGATAACTCCTGACGAAAATAATCAATCACCTGTTTAAGACCCTCTTTTAACTGAATTCGCGGCTCCCAATTAAGCTCTTTCCGGGCTTTGGCAATATTCGGCTGCCGCTGGGCGGGGTCATCCTCAGGCAGGGGCTGATAGATTACCCGCGAGCGGCTGCCGGTAAGTTCGATAACCTGTTCGGCCAACTCCAGCATCGTAAATTCATGCGGATTCCCCAGATTTAGCGGCCCGGTAAAAGATGAGCTCTCCATCAGACGGTAAAGCGCCAACACCAGATCATCAACATAACAGAAAGAACGGGTCTGGCGGCCATCGCCATAGATCGTCAGATCCGCCCCGCGCAGGGCCTGAACAATGAAATTACTGACCACCCGGCCGTCGGCAACCAGCATATTCGGGCCGTAGGTATTGAAAATCCGGGCAATGCGAATATCAACCCGGTTCTGCCGGTGATAATCGAGCATCAGGGTTTCGGCAACCCGCTTGCCCTCATCGTAACAGCTGCGAATCCCGATCGGATTAACATGGCCCCAATAATCTTCCGTCTGGGGATGAACTTCAGGGTCGCCGTAAACCTCTGAGGTTGAGGCCTGCAGAATCCGGGCTCCGACCCGTTTGGCCAGGCCCAGCATATTGATAACCCCCATGACATTGGTTTTAACGGTTTTCACCGGATTATACTGATAGTGAACCGGCGATGCCGGACAGGCCAGATTATAGATCTGATCGACTTCCAGCAGAATCGGCTCGATAATATCATGGCGGATCAGTTCGAAATCCTGCCGTCCTGAAAGTTCATTGATATTACTTTTGCGTCCGGTGAAAAAGTTATCCAGACATAAAACTTCATGCCCCTGTGCCAACAGAAAACGACTAAGATGACTGCCGATAAAACCGGCGCCGCCGGTTACCAAAATTCTTTTCTTCATAGATTATTGCACCCCGGTATGTCCGAAACCACCGCTACCACGTTCAGTTTCATCCAGATTATCTGCAAGTTGCAGTTGACAACGGGAAACCGGCGCGATAATCATCTGCGCTATCCGTTCACCATCTTTAATGATAAAATCTTCCGCTCCGTGATTAATTAAAATCACCGAAATCTCTCCCCGATAATCGGCATCAATCGTTCCCGGAGTATTAAGCAGGGTCACGCCGTATTTGACCGCCAGACCGCTGCGGGGCCGTACCTGGGCCTCGTAACCTTCCGGCAGGGCAATCGCAATCCCGGTCGGCACCAGCACCCGCTCTCCCGGCGCCAGGGTCACATCATTATCAAGTTTCACATAAAGATCCATTCCCGCCGCCGCCGCCGTCATATAACGCGGCAGCCGGGCCCCGGAACGACAGCGGGTAATTTTTACTTCAATATTTTCCATAAAAATCCAGATTCTCCATTTTACATATGGCAAACTCGTAAAAAGTCAAAATGTTCGATGGCTAAGCAAAAAGCTTCATATGCACCCCAAGGGCACTTCCGTTGGGCGCAAGGCGCCCGAAACCTGAGGAATGAGGCGTACATAGAGTACGCCGCAGTGACGAAGGTTGAAGGGGAACGCAGCAGATGGAGAGTTTTTGCGACGCCATCACATATTGCGCAGTATATCAACATCTTCACTGCGGCCTAATACCACCAGGCGATCACCGGCCTGAACCACCTCATCCGGGCCCGGAACCAACTGGTGATATTTTACTACCTCGCCCTCTTTGGCGGGCGAACGGCGTTTAAACATCATCACCTGCAGCCCTAAACGGGAACGAACATTGAGATTTTTCAGGCTCTGACCGATAAAAGTTGCCGGAGCCTGGACCTCCGCCATAACATAACCATCTAAAAGATCAATCTCTTCAACTTTATCAAGCACCTGAATCGACGATGTGATTTCAGCCCCGAGACTGCGTTTTACCACCTCGCGATTATAGGCTTCAGTTACCAGACGCTGGCGAATCGAGCCGACCAGGACCCCGGTTTCATCATCCAGAATCGGCAGTTCCCGATAATCGGTATGGCCGAAAAGTTTCATCACCTGATCAAGATCGGCGTCCATAGTTACCGTCGGCACGGAATTGGTGGCCAGATCAGCGGCAATCAAAAGATCGGAAAGATCATCCTGGTCCAGAATCGCCTGCCGGACCTCCTGCAAAGAAATCACGCCTAAGTAAACACCGGCATCGTTTACCATATAATAAACCGCGTTGGGATTATTAACCACATATTCCAGCAACTGCCGGAAATTAAGCCCCGGAGCTATGGTTTTGGGATTTTTATCACTGAAATCGGCAACTTTTAAAGAGCGTAAGACATTAAGTTCGCGCCCGCGAAAGAGATCAACGCCCCGGCGGACCAGTTTGATTGTGTAAATTGATTCCTTTTTCAACTTGGTTGTCAGGAGGGTGGCGATAATACAGGAGATCATCAAGGGCAGGATAATTTTATAGTCATTGGTCATTTCAAAGATAATCAGAATCGCGGTAATCGGCGCGTGCGTCGCCCCGGCGACAACCGCCCCCATACCCACCATTGAATAGGCGCCGGAAGTGGCCGTCAAGGCCGGGGCCGCCATATGCACCAGGGCTCCAAACGCCCCGCCGGTCATGGTACCGATAAAAAGCGAAGGCGCGAAAATCCCGCCGGAGCCCCCTGAGCCCAGACTCAAACTGGTCGCCAGAATCTTGGCAAACACCAGCCCCAGCATCAGAACCCACGACATATGGCCTAAAAGGGCGATATTCATACTGTTATAACCAACCCCGTAAACGCCGGGGGCGAGCAGGCCCAGACAACCTAAGAGAAAACCCCCGATTACAGTTTTGACGACCCCGTTAAGTTTGAGCCGGTCATCAAAAAAATCCTCAAAAAAACATAAGACATTCGTAAACAGCAGGGCGACCAGGCCCGCCAGCAGCCCTAAAATAACATAAGGAATCAGTTCAACCGGGCTGACAAGATGATAAGCCGGCACAACGAATGCCGGAAAATCACCGAGGAAATGCCGGGAAACCACGGTTGCCATCACCGAGGAAATCACAATCGGGCTAAATTGCGCCACCCCGAAATCGCCCAGAATGATTTCGACGCTGAAAAGGGCTCCGGCCATTGGCGCGTTAAAGGCGGCCGCAATCCCGGCGGCGGCCCCGCAGGCAACAA
Organism: Pseudomonadota bacterium; assembly: GCA_015486505.1. Lineage (GTDB taxonomy): Bacteria > Desulfobacterota > Anaeroferrophillalia > Anaeroferrophillales > Tharpellaceae > Tharpella. The sequence continues at coordinate 4,542 of WFRP01000055.1, forward strand.
AAACCTTGGTGCGCTGGGCGTTAACCTTCAAAAACTGGCCCACGGTTGAACCAACAGAAGAACCGATCTGAATAACCGGCCCTTCCCGGCCGACTGAGCCCCCGGAAGCGATACATAAAGATGAGGCAATAAGTTTTGCCAGCGCCACCCGCGGCCGGATTCGGCCATCTTTCAAGGCCATCGCCTCCATAACTTCGGGAACCCCGTGACCTTTAGCTTCAGGGGCAAAAAAATAGACGATCAAACCGACCAGCAGGCCGCCGCCGGTCGGGATCAGGATTTTCAGATAAAGCGGTACGTTAAGTATATAACTTACTTCAAGTTCACCAATCCCCCAGAAAAGCCGGCTGAAAAATTTTATCGTAAACTGGATACCAACCGCCCCGAAACCGCCCAGCAAACCGACAATTACCGCCACAATCACCATAAAGATATGTTCAGTCGAACGAAACTTGGCGATCGATTCATTAAACGTTGTTGTAATTTTTTTATACATAAAACGGCTATCCCTAAAATTAAATTCCGCAATCAACCATAGTCAGGATTTTCCGCCAA
>WFRP01000056.1 GCA_015486505.1 Pseudomonadota bacterium
GGCCACCGGTTACGATCTTTACAGCCCGACGAAGATGCCCGAATACGGGGCCGGGAAGATTCCGGATGTGATTGATGCTTTGGCTTTTGAGCGTCTGCTCGATCCTCTGGGGCCGACTCAAGGCCGGGTGTTGCGCCCTTCCGATGGCAAGGTGCCGCAAAAGGTGGTTTTTATTCAATGTGTCGGTTCGCGTGATCCTGAGCGCCATAAAGCCTACTGCTCCCGGGCCTGCTGTATGTATACGGCCAAACAGGCCCGGCTCTACCGGCAGCAGGTTGAAGAGGGCACCGCCTATATATCCTATATGGATATCCGCTCCGACAGTAAAGATTTTGAAGAGTTTGTGCAAAAGGGTATGGAAGAAGAAAATCTCGTCTATATCCGCGGCCGGGTCGCGAAAGTGATTGCGGAAGACGGTTATCTTCAGGTTTTCACCAGCGACACCTTAACCTCGCGCCAGATCATTATTGAAGCTGATCTTGTGGTTCTGGCGATGGCGATGGAGCCAAAGGCCGGCATTCGCGAGCTCGCCAAGAAGATGAATGTCACGATCGACGGCGATGCCTTTCTTTCCGAAACCCACATTAAACTCTATCCGGTGGAAAGCTCAACCAAAGGGGTGTACCTCGCTGGCTGCGGCCAGTCACCGAAAGATATAACCGATACGGTTTCGCAGGCTCTGGCAACCGCCGGCAAGATCCAGACGATGTTCTCGAATGAGACCCTGATAGCCGACCCGTTGATTGCCGAAGTTAAAAACGATGTCTGCAGCGGCTGCGGCATCTGTATTGAGATCTGTCCCTACGGGGCCCGGGTGATGAATGACTTTACCCGGATTTCCGATGTCAACCAGGCCGTCTGCCAGGGCTGCGGCGCCTGTATCGCCGCCTGTCCCAATAAGGCCTGCGAACTTATTAACTCCACATCCCGACAATTTCTGCGGACGATCGGCGATTTCGCTTCTCGTTCCGAGGCGGTGTGATAAATATGTCTGAAAATTTTCTGCAAAAAGTTATGGCCGCAAGCGGTCAGCCGCTTAATCTCTGTTACCAGTGCCGCAAATGCAGTGTCGGCTGTCCGATGGTAGATGAGTTCGATTTTCCGCCGAATATGGTGATGCGCATGGTGCAGCTCGGTATGAAAGATGAACTCTTAAAGAGCAAAGCCATCTGGATGTGCGTCTCCTGCGAAACCTGCGGCAGCCGCTGCCCGAATGAAATCCGGATTGCACCGGTGATGGACTCTTTGCGGGCCCAATGTCTGAAAGAGGGGGTGACTCCGGCGGATGAAGTCACTGTCGCCCTGCATACCTCATTTGTTGACAGTATCAAAACCTTCGGCCGCGTCCATGAAGCGACTATGTTGATGAAATATAAACTGAAAAGTAAAAAATATACCTCCGATCTTGATGTCGGCTTGAAACTTTTTCTTAAAGGCAAGATCCCGATCATGCCGAAAAAGAGCAAAAATGTCGCCAAGGTCAAAGAGATTTTCAAGAACGCCGGATTTTAGTGCCTTACAGAAGATTTATTTGCGGGCCGAAAAGGCTCGATTAGGTTGCGGGATTTGTTCCCGCATTAACCTTAAGGAATGCAATAATGGGTGAAACATTTTCATATTATCCCGGCTGTACCTCGCATTCGACGGCAATCGAGTATATCGAGGCCAGTCTGGCGGTGATTGCGGCTCTGGGGATTGAGTTAAAAGAGCTTCCCGACTGGTGCTGCTGCGGGGCGGCATCAGCGCATAATCTATCCGGCGCGCTGGCGTTGGGGCTTTCCGCTTTCAACGTTGCTGAAGCGCAGAAATCAGGAGCCGATCTGGTAATTCCCTGTGCCGGTTGTTACGGCAATCTCGCGCAGGCCGATTATACGATGCGTAACGATGAAAATGAGCGTCAGCGTCTCGAAAAAGAGTTTGATTTTACCTATGATAAAAAGATAAAAATGCTCTCGCTGGTCGATCTTCTGGCCCGCGAAGAACTGCGGCCGGCAATCAGGGAGCTTGTAAAAAAACCGCTGAAAAATTTGAAAGTTGTCTGCTACTACGGTTGCGCGATTGTCCGGCCCGGCGCGGTTACCGGGGTCGATGACAGCGAAAACCCGCTGCGGATCGATTCCTTGATGGCTGATCTCGGGGCCGAGGTTATCGACTGGTCCTGCAAGGTTGACTGCTGCGGCGGTGATCTCGGACTGACCGATGCTGAAAAAACCACCGAGCTGGTTAATAAAATCGTTGATTACGCGGTGGCCGCCGAGGCCGATTGCCTGGTGACCTCCTGCGCTCTCTGTCAGGCCAATGTTGATATTCGCCAGCAGCGTCTGCCGATTCTCTACTTTTCCGAACTGATGGCCGAAGCCTTCCAGATCGGCCAGCGCCAGAGTTGGTGGAAGAAACATTTTAACGATCCATCCAGGCTTTTTTGATGACAATGACCACTGAAAACATAAAAAAAATGGAAAATTCTAAAGTCGTGGTTGTCGGCGGCGGTTTTGCCGGAATGACGGCGGCCCTGCAGCTGGCGGAGCAGGGCACCAGGGTTACTTTAGTCGAAAAAGCGGCGGCGATCGGCGGCTTTTTCCCGCTCCTGGATAATACCTTTCCCACCAACTCCTGCGGGGTCTGTTTTCTTTCGCCGAAACAGCCCGCCTATTGTCCCTTTGTCGAGTGCCGTCTGCACGAAAATCTTGAGATCAAGGTCAACAGCAAGCCGGTTTCTCTAAGTGGGGATATCGGCAATTTCAAGTTGACTCTGGCAACCGCGGTTCAGGGGGTTGATCAGGAAAAATGTATCGATTGCGGCAGATGCGCCGAGGTCTGTCCCGTAAACGTGCCTTATGAATTCAGCGAAGGGCTGGAGGGGCGTTCGGCAATCTATAAGCTCTATCCGAAAATGGTTAACGCCGGTTACTTGATTGATGCCGAAAACTGCACAAAATGCGGTGCCTGTGTCGAAGCCTGTCCGACTAAAGCCATCGATCTTGATAATTTTTCCGTCAATGAATCTGAAATTGCCGCGGCCGCCGTACTTTTAACCCCCGGTTTTTCTCTGGTAGCGAGCAATCTCAAGGGCGAATACGGTTTCGGCCGTTATCAGAATGTGGTTTCCAGTCGTCAGTTGGAAAGAATGGTAAGTTTTTCGGGGCCAAGCCAGGGAAAACCGGTGACCCCGGCTGACGGTAAAACCCCGCAGCGGATCGCTTTTATCCAGTGCGTCGGCTCCCGTGACAAATCCTGCGGCCGCAGCTACTGCTCTTCGGTTTGCTGTATGTACGCGACCAAACAGGCGCTGTTTATTCGCGAAAGAAGCCCGGAAACCGAGGTCGTGATCTACTATATGGATCTGCGCGGTATGGGTAAGGGCTATGAGAAATATTTTAACCGGGCCCAAAATGAGGCGGGGATCGAATATCGCCGTTCAATGGTTTCAACCGTCAAGGAAGACCCGAAAAGTAAAAAACTTAATCTGATTTACGACAGCGGCAGTAAATTTCTTGAAGATCAGGTCGATATGGTGGTGCTTTCCCTGGGCTTTGACGCGCCGACCATCGATTTTGCCACCGAGGTTGAGCTGGAACTGGATGAGCACGGCTTCTGCCGCACCCCTGAATTTACGCCGACCTTAACCTCCAAACCCGGTCTTTTTGCCGCCGGCGCTTTTAGCGGGCCCAAGGATATTCCGGAAACGGTTCTGGAGGCCGCGGCCGCGGCTGACGCGGTGCTGGTCTCGCTGGCGGCGCTAGAGAAGGCCGAAGCTGGGGCCGAATCCGGAAATGAAGCGGCGGAAATGCTGCCGACAGCGCCGACCGAAGGTGAAGTCTGGATTGAGGAGCCCAAAATCGGGATCTTTCTCTGTGCCTGTGCCGGAACGATTGCGGCGGAGATTAATCTTGATAATATCTGTGCCGAGATGAAAACCCGGCCCTATGTCGCCTGTGCCGAAGTTGTCGATAACAGCTGCACACCGGAGGGGCTCTTAAACCTGCGCCGGTTTATCGGCGAACATGAACTCAACCGGATTATTATCGCGGCCTGCTCCGTCCGCGAGATGGAGCGCTCGGTTGATAAATTTGCTGAAAAGATCGGGTTTAACCGCAACGCTTTTGTTATCACCAACCTGCGGGAACAGTGTCTTTTTCCGCATATGGGTGATCCTGAAGTTGTCAATGACAAGGCTAAATCGCTGCTCAGGGCGAGCTACGCTCAGGTTTTCAATAATCTCCCGGCTCCGACGGTTGCGGTTTCGCTTAATGACCGGGCTCTTGTCATCGGTGGCGGGGTTGCCGGTCTTAATGCGGCCCTTTCTCTGGCGGCCCGCGGCTATCAGGTGAGTCTGGTTGAAAAAGCTGATAAACTCGGCGGCCGGCTTCTGGAATCCCATTTTACTTTAGAAGGCTCCAAACCGGTGGAACTTGTGGAAAAACTGGTGTCAGCGGTGACTGAACATGATAATATCGAAGTTCACCTGCAGACCGAAGTTTGCGCCCATCAGGGTCGGGTCGGAAATTATATGACCAGCATCAAGTCGGCAGCGGAAGAGGCCGAGAGCCAGACCATCGAACACGGCGTTATCGTCCTTGCCACCGGTGGTCAGGAAGCGGCCACTGATGAATATCTTTACGGTCAGGATGACAGGGTCATCGTCCAGAGCAAACTTGAAGAACGGCTGGCGGCAGGCGACGAAACCCTTAATGATATAAAAGAAGTCGTTATGATTCAATGTGTCGGCTCGCGTGAGGCCGGCAAACGTGAATACTGCAGCCGGGTCTGCTGTACCCATGCCTTGAAAAACGCGTTGCGCTTAAAAGCCCAGGTTCCGGCGGTAAAAATCACCGTACTCTATCGTGATCTGCGCGCCTACGGCCTCTTTGAGGATTACTATCTCAAGGCCCGGGAGTCGGGGATACTCTTTACGCCCTATGCGGTTGATAACAAGCCGCAGGTGGCGGCGGGAACCGCGCTGGAATTAAAATATTATGACCAGGTTTTACGCCGGGATGTTACCTTGAATCCGGATCTTCTGGTTTTAAGCGTCGGGATTGAGCCGCGTGATGTTAAGGACCTGGCGGAGATTTTGGCTCTGCCGCTGGATGAATACGGTTTCTTTGCCGAAGCCAACCCTAAAGCCGCGCTCGTGGATTTTGCCGGTGAAGGCCGTTATCACTGCGGTCTCGCTTCAGCGCCGCTCCATATCAAGGAAACTCTGATCCGCGCCCAGGCGGCAGCCGCAAGAGCGGCAACCGTCCTGGCTCGTAAAGAGATTAAAGCCGAAAAACATATGGTTACGGTCAATTCCCGGCTCTGCAGCGGTTGCGGACTCTGTGTCGAGGCCTGTCCCTACAACGCCCGGGAGATCAATTTAAGCTCAATGATCGCCGAGATTCATCCGGAACTCTGCCACGGCTGCGGCAGCTGCGCTGCTGTCTGTCCCAACGGGGCGACCCAGCAGATCGGTTTTGATAAAGGGCAGATAATGCAGGTGAGTCAGGCTTTGCTGGGGTAGAAAGTTATAAAATAAAATTTTTTTACAGGAAGAGATAATATGGCTGATTCTAAATTTGAACCGCGGATTGTCGGTTTTTTGTGTCACTGGTGCACCTACACCGGGGCGGATCTGGCGGGAACCACGCGGCAGCAGTATCCGGCCGGAATCCGGATTATTCATCTGATGTGTTCCGGGGCGATTGATGTGGTTTACGTCTTGAAATCCCTGCTGGACGGGGCCGACGGAGTTCTGATCGGCGGCTGTCATCCGGGCGATTGTCATTATCAAACCGGAAATCTCAAGGCCCGGCGCCGGATCGCGCTTTTACGTTCGGTTATGAATACTTTAGGTCTTGATGAAGATCGGGTCTGGTTGCGCTGGATCAGCGCCAGTGAAGGCCGGCTTTTCGCCGAAACCGTCCGCGAATACGACGGCGCCCTGCAGGACCAGGGCCCCAACCCCCTAGCCGGTGAATGGGACTTGTAAACTGAAAACATGGTAGCGGATAACCTCCGCATTAGAACAAAAATCCGTTTGGAGAATATAGAATAATGAAAACGACCGTAATTGATCTCACGGCTGAAAATTTTAATGGCGAGATCGAAGCTTTTCTGACCCGGCTCTTAGAGAGTGATCTGGTCGGCAGCCTCCTGGTTCCGAAAAGAACTACCGGCGGCGACAACTATGTTCACGCCCTGATCAAAAATCCGGCGCTGTTGGCAGATACCGATATCGGGGCGCCGGTGATGCCGGTTCAGGCCGCCCGGATTATCTCGAATCTGACCTTTCGCGATCCCGGCGAGAAGATCGGTGTGGTCGTAAAACCCTGCGAGGCCCGGGCCTTGGTTGAATTGACTAAATTTAAGCAGATTCAGCGGGAAGCGCTTCTGATCATTGTCGTTGATTGTCTGGGAACCTATGAACCCAAAGATTTCTCCGCTCTGGTCAAGGCGGGAAAAACTCCGGCGCTTGACTTACGCAAACAGGCGGTCACCGGCCCCTGCAGCGCCGATGAGGCGGCCGCCTTTCGCTCTGCCTGTGAGATCTGCGAATATCCGGCCCTGGACACCAGCGTGGTCGATCTGGTGGTTGGTATCTGGGGGGTCGATACCGAAAAACAGCTCTATATGGAAGCGACTGACGATTTTGCTGAGGCTCTGACAGAAAAGAGTATCATGGAATTTAACGATCAGGAAAACGGAAAACGTCAGGAGATTATCACATCTCTTAAAGCTGAACGAACCAAAGTCTGTACCCAGGTTCTCGGTGATTTCCAGCAGCGGGTTAATTCGATAAAAGGGATTCAGGAGCTGCTGTCAACCTGTATGCGCTGTCATAACTGTATGATCAACTGCCCGATCTGTTACTGTCGGGAATGTGTTTTTCGCTCCCCGACCTTTGAGCACACCCCGGATCAATATCTGGGCTGGGCTGAAGATAAAGGCGCGATCCGGATGCCGGCCAATACGGTGATGTTCCATCTGACCCGTTTGAACCATATGGTTATCTCCTGTATCGGCTGTGGTATGTGCGATACCGCCTGTCCCAACGATATACCGGTAATGTCGCTCTTCCGCACGGTCGGTGACAAAGCCCAGAAGATGATGAAATATGTTCCGGGTCGTAGTTATGACGAGGCGGCCCCGGCGACGACCTTCCAGGATACTGAGTTGGTTACCGAAGCCGGCATGAGCGGTCATTGATAGCGTTGTTTAATTTAACTCAACTTTCTGAGTTAGTACCTTACAGGTTATTTTCTGCACCAAAAAACAAGATTTAATAATCAGAAAATGTTCTGATAAGAGTACTTATTTGCGCCCAACGGAAGTGCCCTTGGGGTGCGACCAGCGGAAGTGCCCCTGGGTGCGGGTCGCAAGGCCCTGTTTGGGTTGCGGGATTGTTCCCGCATTAGATATTTTATCATATATTCGAGCAGTTATGGTTGCCCGCAAAGACGCAAAGGCGCCAAGAAAACCGAAAAACGGGGCAATATTTCTTGAAACCCTTTGCGCCTTTGCGGGAGACGTTATAAAAATATCATTGCTATAAGGCAGAAAATAAGCTTATAAATCAATGGGTTATATTAAATCAGAAAGTTGAGATTTAACA
>WFRP01000057.1 GCA_015486505.1 Pseudomonadota bacterium
GGAAGAAAAGATCCTGGCGAAAAGTCCCCTCGGCGACCATGGCCGCAAGATCCCGATTGGTGGCGGCAATAATTCTGACATCAACGTGGAGCGATTGCGCAGCCCCGAGTCTTTCAAATTCGCCCTCCTGCAGTACTCTAAGCACTTTCGCTTGGGTCGCCAGAGTCATATCGCCGATCTCATCCAGAAACAGAGTACCTTTATGCGCCAGTTCAAAGCGGCCGCGGCGCTGTTCCAGAGCCCCGGTAAACGCCCCTTTCTGGTGGCCGAAAAGCTCACTTTCAAGCAGATTTTCGTGGAGTGCAGCACAATTTATCTTGATAAAAGCCTGCTCTTTGCGCAAACTGTTTGCAAATATCGCATTGGCCACCAGCTCCTTGCCGGTGCCGGATTCGCCGGTAATCAGGATGGTAGCGTCGCTGGGAGCTACCAGTGAAATTGTGTTAAAGAGCTCCCGCATAACCGGGCTTGAGCCGATAATTTCGGCAACTTGAAACTGCTCCCGCAACTGTTCTTTAAGGTTGCGGTTTTCAGTTTTAAGCTCTTCGTAACCTAAGGCCCGGGTAATCATCAGTTTCAGCTCTTCGATATCAATCGGTTTGGTTATATAGTCGAAAGCTCCCCGTTTCATCGCCTGTACGGCACTCTCCACTGAGGAGAAGGCCGTAATAATAATGACCGGCACCTGACAGCCGCTCTCCTGTAAAAGGGTGAGCGTCTCCAGGCCCTGCAGCCGTTTCATTTTCAGATCAAGCAGTATAAGATCAACCGGTTCCGTTTCTAAAAACGCCGCTACCTCATCGCCGTCCGCGGCTTCGATAATGCGGTAGCCGGCCTTTGAGAGGTTGGCCTTGAGCATCGTCCGATGGGCCAGATCATCATCGGTGATCAGAATCGTTGCTTGATTGTTCATTTGATTTCCTGTCTCAACTTTATGAGTTAGGTTAAATGACTGATATTTATTGATAAAATCATTTACCCGCGGTTTTTCTTGGCGCCTTGGCGTCTTTGCGGGAGACAAAAAGCAGTTATCCCGCAAAGACGCCAAGGCGTTTATGCCCTTTAGGGTGCCAAGAGTAACAAGATTAAATCATTTGCAAAAAAACACAATAAAACCTGTAAAAACTACCATTTACATCAAGTCAGAAAGTGAGTCCTGTTTAATGGCTGCTTAATTGCTGCCGGAAATTTTCGGGGCAGAATGATGCGAATGATTGTGCCGGCACCGGAGCGCTCGTTCCAGGCGGGTTTCCATATCTTTGATCTGACTCATATCCGATTTGATTGATAAGAATATAAACCTAACCGATTTTCACGGAATTAGCAATAGCTGATCAGATATTTGGTGTTTTACAGAACATTTACTTGTCTTAAAACAAGAAAATGTTCTGAAACGACTTATTTACGACCCTCGGAAGTGCCCCTGGTACGGGCCGAAAAGGATCGATCGAGTTGCGGGATTTGTTCCCGCGTTAGCTGTTTTTCAGTATGAGGCGATCTCAAATGAGCTGAAGTGAGCCATGTTACTATGTTAAAGTAGTAGCAGGGGGCGTGCCATGGGCAGAGTTGCTGTTCTTCTGTTTTGTAAGTTGCTGAAAATATGGGGTATTAATTTTAAGGTTTTGCTCTGATGAGTGGCCGGATTTTGATTGTCCAGAAATTAGACAGTTGGATTGTTGTTGCCAGAGGTGAAAATGTATAAAAAGTGGGCGCTGCCCATTAACCTGCGGCTCAGTTCAACAGCATTTTATCAATCATCCCGCTTTACAATAAAATAATACCTGTGTTATTGTCGATAATCTAATGCGGGAACAGATCCGCAACCCAAACGAAGCCTTGCGGCCCGCAAATAAGTACTCTTATCAGAACATTTTCTTGTTTTTTCAAACCGAAAATAACCTGTAAGGTACTAAAAAATCAACATCTCGACACCGTTGTGGACGGGTCATATCGGCAACACCTAAGGATTAAATGAAAAAAAGAAAGCTTCTTCAGAAATTACTATCAGGAACAAAAAATATTCGTTTTTCGGAAGCTATGGCATGTGCTGAGGCATTCGGTTTTCAGTTGGACAGGGTAAACGGAGGCCATCATATTCTTACGCATCAAGGCATTCCTGAATTGTTGAACCTGCAGGATGTCAAAGGAAAGGCAAAGCCATATCAAATCAAACAATTTCTGCAACTGATTGAAACACACAATCTTCAGATGGAGGAAGAATGATGAGAGATTACCATATCAATATCTTTTACAGCGAAGAAGATGATGGATACATTGCGGATATTCCAGATTTAAAAGCGTGCTCAGCCTTCGCTGAAAAACCGGATCAAGCGTTGGAAGAAGTACTGGCTGCCAAGAAAAGCTGGCTTGAAGCGGCAAAGGCAAACGGTAAACCGATTCCTTCACCGGAATATCGACCTGTTATTTACCAGGTGGCGTAAAATAA
>WFRP01000058.1 GCA_015486505.1 Pseudomonadota bacterium
ATGTTCTGATAAGAGCACTTATTTGCGGGCCGCAAGGCCCTGTTTGGGTTGCGGGAGTTGTTCCCGCATTAGTACCTTACAGGTTATTTTCTGCACCAAAAAACAAGATTTAATAATCAGAAAATGTTCTGATAAGAGTACTTATTTGCGACCAGCGGAAGTGCCCCTGGGGTGCGCCCAACGGATTGCCCTTGGGGTGCGGGCTGAAAAGCCCTGTTTGGGTTGCGGGAGCTGTTCCCGCATCAGCATTGCAACTGTTTGAGCGTAAGCGAGTTTTGCAAGGCGGGCGCAGCGAGCTTAAAGGAAAAACAGAAATCTTAACGCCGAGCGGAGAAAAACCGCGCCCGACCCCGGATTCGGCTGAATAGTTACTCATAAAATTTATTAAAGTCGAATAAGAGTATGAAGGAGTCTAAATTGAAGAAAAGCAAAAATAAAGTTGATTCGAAAAAAACTACTGGCGCGGAGAAGGCGGCTGCTGCTGAGGTTACGGTCGATGCCGCGGGAAAAAATGCGTCGGCCGACGCGGCTGCGGCGGACAGCGATGCGGTCGCTGAGCCGCCGAAAACCGAGATCGATGAACTTAAAACCGAGATCGATGAACTTAAGCGACAAAATGCCGCTTTGCGGGATCAGATGTTGAGAACTCAGGCGGAAGCGGAGAATTTTCGTAAACGGATGCGCCGGGAAAAGGATGAATTCGCCCGTTTCGCCCGGGAGGGATTTGTCCGGGATCTGCTGCCGGTCAAAGATAATCTCGAGCGGGCTTTACAGCATGCGGAACTCGATCCGGAAGCAATTGTGGCCGGGGTTAAAATGACTCTGGAGCAGTTTGATTCAGCTTTCAAAACGATGGGGGTTGAGTGTGTTGAGTGCGAAGGGCGGGTTTTTGATCCGGAAGTGCATGAGGCGATGAGCCAGGTGGACAGCGATGAACATGAACCGAATACGGTTGTCGGCGAATTGCAGAAAGGTTATCAGTTGAATGGTCGTCTGTTGCGCCCGGCGATGGTGACGGTAGCAAAGGCCAAAGCTGAAGCTTAAAAGAATTTGCATCAAGGGTTGATTTTCACAGTCAGCGTACTTAAATTGGGGACAATTACGCGAAAACCGCATGATTTTAAGATAGAGACATTTTGAGAATAGAGACAAAATAATTTATTTATAAAAGGAGATGGTTATGGGAAAAATAATCGGAATTGATTTGGGTACGACCAATTCATGTGTAAGTGTTATGGAAGGCGGCGAGGCCAAGGTTATCGCCAATGCTGAAGGGGTGCGGACAACTCCTTCAATTATCGCGATCAATGACAATGGCGAACGCCTGGTCGGCCAGGTGGCCAAGCGTCAGGCGGTGACCAATCCGACCAATACGGTTTTTGCCGTAAAAAGACTGATTGGGCGTAAATTTGATGCGGCTCAGGTACAGCAGATGAAGGCGAAGGTTCCGTTTGCGATTACCAAGGCGAAAAACGGTGATGCCTGGGTTAAAATCAAGGATAAAGAGTACAGCCCGGCCGAAACTTCAGCCATGATTTTGCAGAAGATGAAGCAGACGGCGGAAGATTACCTGGGCGAGCCCGTAACCGAAGCGGTGATTACGGTGCCGGCTTATTTTAACGACAGCCAGCGCCAGGCGACTAAAGATGCCGGTAAGATTGCCGGTTTTGATGTTAAAAGGATCATTAACGAGCCGACCGCGGCCGCTCTCGCCTATGGTGAAGATAAGAAAAGCGAAGGCAAAATCGCGATTTTCGATCTCGGCGGCGGTACTTTTGATATCTCCATTCTGGAACTTGGTGACGGGGTTTTCGAGGTTAAAGCCACCAATGGTGATACTTTCCTCGGCGGTGAAGATTTTGATGAGCGGATTATCGATTACATTGCCAGTGAATTTTTGAAGAGCGACGGTATCGACCTGCGCAATGACAAAATGGCTTTGCAGCGTCTCAAGGAGGCGGGCGAGAAAGCTAAATGCGAGCTTTCATCTTCAACGACTACCGATATCAACCTGCCCTTTATTACGGCTGACGCTTCCGGGCCCAAACATCTGAATGTCAAGCTGACCCGGGCTCATTTTGAAAGCCTGGTTTCCGATCTGGTCGATCGGGTGGTCGCGCCCTGCCGGACCGCGATGAAGGATGCCGGGGTTTCAACCGCGGACATCACCGAAGTAATTCTCGTCGGCGGGATGACGCGGATGCCGCGGATTCAGGAAAAAGTGAAAGAGATTTTCGGCAAGGAACCGAGCAAGGGGGTTAATCCGGATGAAGTGGTCTCGATCGGGGCCGCGATTCAGGGCGGCGTTTTGCAGGGTGATGTTAAAGATGTGCTTCTGCTCGATGTAACCCCGCTGTCACTGGGTATTGAAACTCTGGGTGGGGTTTGTACCAAGTTGATCGAGAAAAACTCGACCATTCCGACCCGGAAAAGCCAGATCTTTACGACGGCGGCCGACAATCAGCCGGCAGTCAGTATTGTGGTTCTCCAGGGTGAGCGGGAGATGGCGGCCGATAATAAACGTCTGGCCCAGTTTGAGTTGGTCGGGATTCCGCCGGCGCCGCGGGGCGTGCCCCAGATTGAGGTCAGTTTTGATATCGATGCCAACGGGATTGTTCATGTTTCCGCCAAAGATACGGCGACCGGCAAAGAGCAGTCGATTGAGATCAAGGCTTCCAGCGGTTTGAGTGAAGCTGAGATTGAACAGATGGTTAAAGATGCCGAGGCCCATGCCGATGAAGACAAGAGAAAACGCGAGCTTATCGATCTGCGCAATCAGGCCGAAAGCGTCATCTATCAGACGGAAAAGAGCCTGAAAGAGATGGGCGATAAGGTTCCGGCTGCGGATAAGGCCAATATCGAGGGCGCGCTTAATCAGTTGAAAACCGTTAAGGACGGTGATGACGGCCCGGCGATCACCAAAGCTTTGGAAGATCTGCAGAAGGTTTCGCATAAGTTGGCCGAAGCGATGTATGCCGACAATCAGGCGGGTGCCGGTGCGGCTCCGGCCGGCGAGGCCGCGGCTGATGCTGCCGCCGATGCCGATGTCGTCGATGCTGATTTCGAAGAAGTTAAAGACGAGAAATAGTAATTTCGCGGGGCAGGTTTGTAATCTGAAACCGGGTTGGCAAGTCCCAGGTGCGGGCAAAGTCCAGGCTTTGTCCGCACCTGGTTTTTTTTAGTACCTTATAGGTTATTTTCTTGTTTTTTTAGTACCTTACAGGTTATTTTCTTGTTTTTTTCGACAGCTTTTTTCAACTGTAAAAACAAGAAAATATTCTGATAAGAGGACTTATTTGCGACCAGCGGAAGTGCCCCTGGGTGCGGGCCGAAAAGGCCCAGTTTGGGTTGCGGGGTCTGTTCCCGCATTGATTTATAGGAGTTTTTTAAGGTGGCGCAGAAACGGGACTATTATGATGTGTTGCAGTTGCACCGCAACGCTTCCGTGGTGGAGATTAAAAAAGCCTACCGAAAAATGGCTTTCAAGTATCACCCCGATCAAAATACCAGTGACCCTCAGGCCGAATCCAAGTTTAAAGAGCTGACGGAAGCCTATGAGGTTTTGTCCGATGACCAGAAACGCGCGATTTACGACCAGTATGGTCACGAAGGCCTGCAGCAGCAGGCCGGCGGCGGTTTTAACGCTGGCGGTTTCGGCGATATCTTCGGTGATCTTTTCGGTGAGGTTTTCGGCGGTTCCGGGCGCCGGCGCTCAGGGGGCCGGGCCGGTGAAAGCCTGCGTTACAATCTCGAAATCGAGTTTGATGAGGCCGTTTTCGGAACCCAGGCGAAAATCAAGATTCCGCGCTATAAAACCTGTGATGTCTGTAACGGCAGCGGGGTTGAGTCCGGCTCTGAACCCGAGGTCTGTCCCACCTGTAAGGGGCAGGGCCAGGTTCGTTTTCAACAGGGTTTTTTCAGTGTTTCCCAAGCCTGTTCCACCTGTCGCGGTGAAGGCACAATTATTAAAAATCCCTGTAAGCAGTGCGCGGGCAGCGGCCGGCAGCGGGAAGAGAAAAATCTTTCGGTGAAAATTCCGGCCGGGGTTGAAACCGGGACCCGGCTGAAACTTTTGGGTGAAGGCGGGGCCGGGACCAAAGGCGGGCCTCCGGGTGACCTCTATGTTGTAATCCAGGTCAAGGAGCACCCCTTCTTTCAGCGACGCGGCAATGATATCTATTGTCAGGTACCGATCACTTTTGCCCAGGCGGCCTTAGGGGCTGATCTCGAGGTTGAAACCCTGGAGGAAAAAGAGAAAATTTCAGTGGCCGAAGGCACGCAGTCGGGCGATCTTATCTATCTGAAAGGAAAAGGCGTGCCGCATTTAAACGGTTATGGCCGTGGCGATCAGATTATCGAATTGGTGGTTATGACTCCGAAAAATCTGACGCCGAAGCAGCGTGAGCTTTTTGTCGCCCTGGCGAAAGAGGATGGGGATGCGTCGACCCACGAGCATAAAAGTTTTTTTTCCAAAGTCAGGGAGATGCTGGATTGATTCCCGCCGCTGATGTGTACGGTTCTGCTGGCATATAAAAAAATTTCCGGCTGGCCTTTAGTAGTCGGTAATAACCGGGATGAATTCTTTCAGCGTCGGGCCTTGGCGCCGCGGGTGTATGGGGCCGGGAGAAAGCGGCGCTGGATTGCTTCCTGTGATTTGACCGGCGGCGGCAGCTGGTGGGGCTGTAATCGTCAGGGTTTGGCGGTCTGGCTGACGAATCGCTGGACTGAAGCTGAATCTGTGTCCGTCCGCCGCTCCCGGGGGGAAATTGTAACCGAATTGCTGGGCTGCGCCGCTCCGGACGCGGCCCGTTTACGATTGGAAAAGCTTTGTGACGGAACAACATTTAATCCTTTCAATCTGATTGTGGCGGCGCGGGAGAGCGCTTTTTTTGCCGGGAATTTCCCCACCCTGCATTTTTCATCTCTGCTGCCCGGATATCACTTTCTCGGTAATGGCGCGCTTGTCGGGAGCAATTCATTCAAGGCCAAAAATGCCCGGCGGCTGTTCTCAGGTTTTGGCGGAGACGAAAGCCTTGAGGAAATTTTGCAGATTTTCCGCCGGGCCCTGCGAACCCCGCTACCGCAGGATTCAATCCCGCCGCAGGGCTTCAATGTAAGGTTTGACGGCTACGGAACGACCTCTTCACTGCTGCTGGCATTACCGGAAAACCATAAATCCTGCCTGAAACTCCATTATTGCGCGGCAAATCCGTTGTACGCAAGCTATCACGATTTTTCAAGATTGGACCTTCTTTTGTAAAATCAGCCTTTTTGCTTGATTTTTCCTGCCCTCTTAACATATAAGGCAGGGCTTTACCGGTTATGCGCCGGGGTTGAAGGCTGAGTGGTTTATACTTTTCAGTTTGAACCACTGATGGACACAGATAAAACTCACATATTTACAAGTGTTCGCAACCTGTCACTTTGAAGTTGTTAATGGACAATATATAACAGATAGAGGTTTTGTTAGATGTTAAGAATGATGCGGAAAAATGCCAAGTCGCTGATTGTCAAATTTGTTTTCGGAGTTCTTATTGTGGTTTTCTCCTTTTGGGGGGTCGGCAGTATGAAAGCCAAACAGATGACGGTTGCCGCGACAGTTAACGGTAATACCATTGAGCGTAAAGCTCTGGATACTTCATTTCGGGATCTCTGGCGGCGTTATCAGGAAAAATCCCGGGGGAAATTTAATCCCGACGAAGCGCAGGCAATGCAGATTAAGCGTGAAGCATTGAATAATCTGATTGATCGTCAGTTGCTGCTGGCCGAAGCGAAAAAACTGGGGCTTACGGTTGAAGAGGCTGAACTCCGGCAGCGGATTGCCGAGTTGGGCGCCTTTAAAAGGGACGGCCGTTTTGATCAGGAGACCTATCGCCGGGCCTTGAGCTTTAATCATTTGACCCCGGCTCAATTTGAGCAGAACTTCAGAGAGGATATTCTCATCAACAAAGTCCAGGCCGTAATCAGCGATGGGGTGAAAGTTGTTCCGGATGAGGTTGATATTCTGCTGCGGCAGCAGCGGGAAGAGATCGCGCTTGATCTTTTGAAGCTGGTTCCGGCTGAGTATCAGGCCAAAATGAAGTTTGATGCCGCGGCCCTGCAGAAATTCTTTAATGAAAACCGAAAAAAGTTCCGCATCCCGGAACAGCGCAAGATCGCGGCCCTGGTGCTTGAGCGGAATAAGCTGCTTGCCGAGGTTGAGGTTACCGATACCCAGGTTGCGGATTTCTACAAGAATAATCTCGATAAATTCAAAGAAAAAGAGCAGGTCAAGGCCCGGCACATCCTGATCAAGGTGGCGGCCGATGCTCCCGCGGATGAAGTTGAAAAAGCGCGTACGGAGATCATTGAGATTGCCGAGAAGATAAAGGGCGGGGCTGATTTCGCGGAAATCGCGAAAAAGAGTTCGCAGGGGCCGTCAAGTTCCATGGGCGGCGATCTCGGCTGGTTCGGTCGTGGTTCCATGGTCAAGGCTTTCGAGGAGGCCGCCTTCGCGCTCCAGCCGGGCGAGGTCAGTGAGCCGGTGCGGACCCAGTTCGGGTTTCATCTGATTAAAGTTGAAGATCATAAACCGAAGCGGACGAAAGGCTTGGCTGAAGTCAAGGTTGAGATTGAAAAAGGATTGCGGTTTGAAGCTTTGCCGGCACTTGTCCAAAAAAGGGTTGCCGAAATCAGCAAGGTATTGGCGCCCATCAGTAATAGCAAAGAATTTGTTGCGGCGGCCCGCAAACTGGGCGCGACTGTGGTTGAGACCGGTTTTTTTAAGCAGAAAGACGGGATTGTGCCGGATATCGGTCGGGATCCGAAGTTGCTGGCGGAAGTATTTAAAGCCCCGGTCAATAAAAGTGTCAAGTTGGTCAATCCGAACCGGAACAGTTATTTTTTCATGGTTACCGGCCTGAAAAAGAGCTATTTGCCGAAACTGGACGAGGTTAAGGCCGAGGTGGAAAAAGCTTACCGGCTTGAACTGGCGCGGGCGGAAGTGAAAAAGCTTAGCGAAGTTGTAACCAAACAGCTGAAAGCCGGCAAAACCCTTGAGGAAGTTGCGGCGGGACTTGAAACTAAACTGGTTGACAGCGGTTATTTTGTTCGCGGCCGGGGGGCAATTCCCAAGCTCGGCACGGATCCGGCTTTGAGTCGGCAGCTCTTTGCTTTGCAGAAAGGCCAGGTAAGCCCGGCTTTGGATCTTAATGGTACCTACTTTTTTGCCCGTCTGCAGGATCGCCGCCTGAAACTCGGGGCCGACGGCGATAAACTGCGGCAGGATACCCGGAAGCAATTGCTCCAGTATAAGCAGTATCGGGTAATGCAGGAATTTGTTCAGGCTCTGCGGCAGGAAGCGGATATCAAGGTTATGAAAGGGGTTCTCGACTAACCCTGTAAACTGCTGATGCGGGAACAAATCCCGCAACCCAAACGGAGCCTTTCCGGCCCACAAATAAGTACTCTTATCAGAACATTTTCTGATTATTAAATCTTGTTTTTTGGTGCAGAAAATAACCTGTAAGGTACTAAAAAAACAATTGACAGCGACCATGGGGCATGTTATCTAGACCGCTCAATTTTTGGGTGACGGGGCTGTAGCTCAGCTGGGAGAGCGCTTGTCTGGCAGACAAGAGGTCGACGGTTCGATCCCGTTCAGCTCCACCAATAAAATCAAAGGCTTGGTTAACATTTGTTAGCCAAGCCTTTTTTGTTTTTTTGGATTTGTCCTACACTTTGTCCGCCGATGAAGAATTCTCAATCGGCGGGTTTTAATGAAAAGATGCTGACCATTCCATATTTTTTGCTGCGTTTTTCCCAGATTATTTCAGCTTTGCTGAGCCGGTTTTGGGCAGTGTTCGGCTTATCCGGCAGGTTTAAAAAAAATTGGCGGCCGCCGTCTTGTTCTGTAAGGATAAGGTAGCTGCATCTGGAATTAATAATTGTTTCCGGGCTGAGTTTATCGGCTTTAAGAATGCGGCAGTTGGACCAGGGGCTTGCAGGCGGCGACGTCCGGTCGTTTATGTGCGCGTAGAAATGAGTGTAGAGAACTTTATCAGAGGTGGCGCAAAGAATTTCATCTTTGTCTTCGGACAGATGGTTTTTCAGAGCCGCGCCGGCTTCCTTGAAAATAACTGACCGGCTCAGGTGGGAAACCGACAAGGTTTTCGGCAGGCTGATTGCGAGCAGCAGGAGCAGCAGGTAGATCTGCGGGTGGTTTCCGGACAGCCGCTGTTCGATACGGTCAAGTATCCGGCTACAGCCATAACCGGCGTAAATGAGGCCGGGAAAATAGATCAAGGCGACAAAGCGTTCGCAGTCACACCAGTTGAGAAGAATCTGGATATAGATGATAATTGCCCCACTAAAGATAAGCAGCAAAAGAAATTTAAGGGCCGGCTGCCGGCCCGCCGGAGTCGGGCGCCGGGTGGGGTTTTTAGTCAGGCCGAATAGCGCTATCAGAAAAAAAAGAGCCCCGAAGGTTTTCAAGATGGAATTAGCGCTGACTCCGAGGCCCAGAAACCAAAGGAAGTGTTTGACCTCGCTGAAAAAATAGGGGACCGTTCCCCAGGGCGGATCCGCCTTTAATGCCGTCAGGGCATATCTCAAGTTGAGAAATCGGTTGATTGAGTCGACGATTCTGTAAGAGAATCCATGGGGCAGAGCGTGGATAATGTTAATGTTCGAGAGGCTGAGAAAACTGCCGATAATAAACAGAATCGGCATAAAGTAGGCGAAGACAGTTTTTATTTTACGGTATTTATGGTGAAATATAAGCCATCCGCCCGCCAGGATAAGCGGCAGAATCCCTTCAATTCGGCCCCAGGCGGCGAACAGAAAACTGATTGCGGAGATGGATAAAAGTTTTAAGTCCGCCGGCTCGTTTTCAAGAAAACGGCAAAAACAGTAAAGGCCGAGGCAGAGAAAAAACCAGAATTCCGGGCCTCTGAGAACCTCAACCGAAAGTTCAACAAACAGGGGCGAAACAATGTAGAAAGAGACAATTAATATGGTGATGATTCTTGGCCAGAAAAGCCGGCTTAAAAAATAGAGCGGTATTATGGTCGCGAGACTGAAAAAAAGCGAGAGCAGCCGGGCACTCAAAACCCAGTCGCCCAGCAGGCGAAAAATCCAGCCGATCATGTACGCAAGATTGGTGGGGTAGGCGTAAAATTCGAGAGCTTTGCTGCTTTTATGCTGAAAAAGCGCTTTGGCCTGCAGGATATAGGCGATGCCGTCGGGGTTGATCAGCGGTTCCCGGAAGAATGGAATCAGACGCAACAGCAAGGCGAGTCCCAGCAGCGGGGCTAAAGAGAGCAGTAATTCCTGCCGGAAATCGATTTTGCCGTCACTTTTTGCCATCAGGTAAGTTGAGTTGTTTGAGGTGAAACGGATAAAAGGTTTTCCGAATACCGGATTTTTAGTACCTTACAGGTTATTTTCTGTACCAAAAAACAAGATTTAATAATCAGAAAATGTTCTGATAAGAGTACTTATTTGCGGGCCGCAGGGCTCCGTTTGGGTTGCGGGATTTGTTCCCGCATTAGTACCTTACAGGTTATTTTCTGTACCAAAAAACAAGATTTAATAATCAGAAAATGTTCTGATAAGAGTACTTATTTGCGACCA
>WFRP01000059.1 GCA_015486505.1 Pseudomonadota bacterium
TCCAAAATCAACGATGAAATCAACACCATCGTTACCGGCATTGCCGCCGCCATCGAAGAGCAGTCGGTAACCACGCGTGATATCGCTGAAAGCGCCGGCCAGGTATCGCAGGGCTTGAACGAGGTCAACGAAAACGTCGCCCAGAACTCGGCCGCGGCAAGCTCGATTTCTGAAGAGATCGCGGCGGTGGATCAGGCGGCAAATGCTATGAACACAGCCAGCCGTAAAGTCCAGGAAAGCGCGACTGAAATGACAAACTCGGCGGCTAATCTCAAAAAGTTACTGGAAAAATTTTCAATTTAAAAAAAAATCAAATCTCCCCCTTGTAATCGTTACTAAAATGTTATAAGTAACAGGTTGAAGTATTAACTTTGCAATCAAACCGGGAAATCGCAAAAGAAATCACAGCGATATATGGAGAAAAAACAATGCATGTTTCAAACGATAACGGTCTGATAACTATTGCTTTGGATGGCGATCTTACCAGTGCTAATCTGAACGACTTTAGAACCATGGTACAGGAAGAGATTGAGGCCGGCAACAAATCGTTCTGTATCGACTTCAGCGGCGCGGCGATTATTGATTCAATGGGAATCGGCTGCCTGGTCGCCACCTATAACTCTTTAAGACAGAAAGATGGGACCATCCAGATAACTAATGTTCCGGAAAATCTTAAAGATGTCTTCCATGTCATGCGCCTGGATCGCATCCTTTCCATAGTGTAGAGTTTTTTCTTGCAAACAGACCGAAAGAACAATGTTCTATCGAAGAAATGTACTTAAAAGCATCCCAGACCGCTATCGCGGCCACAAATATACAAGTAACGTGAGAGGAACTAATGCGGGAACAGATCCCGCAACCCAAACAGGGCTTTGTGCCCCGCAAATAAGTACTCTTATCAGAACATTTTCTGAATATTAAATCTTGTTTTTTGGTGCAGAAAATAAC
The DNA here is from genome assembly GCA_015486505.1 of Pseudomonadota bacterium. Classification (GTDB taxonomy): domain Bacteria; phylum Desulfobacterota; class Anaeroferrophillalia; order Anaeroferrophillales; family Tharpellaceae; genus Tharpella. The sequence continues at coordinate 949 of WFRP01000059.1, forward strand.
CTGTAAGGTACTAATGCGGGAACGGATCCCGCAACCCAATCTGGCCTTTTCGGCCCGCACCCCAAGGGCAATCCGTTGGGCGCACCCCAAGGGCACTTCCGTTGGGCGCAAATAAGTACTCTTATCAGAACATTTTCTTGTTTTAAAACAAGAAAATAACCTGTAAGGTACTAAATCTGTGTTAATCTGCGTTCATCTGTGGTTTCTGTTTTTTTGTCGAACCACAGATGGACACGGATAGACACAGATAAAATTTTATAATTTCAATTATTTACAAAGCGTTACCTAGAAGATTGAGTAATTATCTACCGGCAACACCCGGATTACTCAGGAATACCATCTTTTCAAATACGCTCCGGCAAGAGAGGTAAGCCTAATGTCCATGGAATCTTTTATTGACGACGAAACCCTGCAGGAATATATCAGTGAGAGCCTAGAGCACCTGGCCGATATTGAACAGGACCTTTTGACTATTGAAGAGGGCGGGGCTGAGATTGACGAAGAAGTCGTCAACCGGGTTTTTCGGGCCGCCCATTCTCTCAAGGGCGGAGCCGGCTTTCTCGCCCTGGAAACCATCAAGGAGCTTGCCCATAAAATTGAGAATGTCCTTGATATGATGCGCAACCGGGAGATAATTCCTAATCCCGAAATCATCAATATCCTCTTAAATTCCTTTGACAAGCTCCGGGATCTGATCAACAACTCCGGCACCAGCAATGAAGAGAACATAGACGAATTCGTCACGGCCCTGGTCGGCCTGACCACCGCCCATCTGGAACCCGCCCAGCAGGCAAGCGTCTCGAATACAATTCCGGTCGTAAAGACTGACGGCAGCGTCATCTTCGAGGTGCCGCAGATTGATCTTGACCAGGCCAAAAAAAACGCGCAGACTCTCTATCTTCTGGAATACGACCTCATCCATGATGTCTATCAACACGGGAAAACCCCGATGGAGATCATCAAAAATGTCATGGATCTGGGCACTATCGTCGAGACCCTGATCGACATCGACAAAGTCGGCACCCTTGAAGACGCGCCGATCAACTCGATTCCTTTTTATATGCTGATAAGTTCTATCATTGAGCCGGTCGTCGCCCCTGATTTCCTGGATCTGCCCGAAGAACAGGTCCACATAATCGGCAGCGACGGCAGGGAAGCGGCCGCCGGCAGCCCGGCGCCGGCGCCGGCTACCGCAACTGAAGCACCGCCGGCCGCAACTCCGGCCCCGCCGCCGGCAGCGGAGGTGACCCCGCCACCCCCACCGGCAGCAGCGGCCCAACCGGAGCCGCCCGCTCCGGCCACCGACAAGAAACCGGCGCCGGACAAGACAGCATCCGATAAACCGCAGAAAAGTGAGGCCCCGACGACATTAAGGGTTAATGTTGAACTACTGGAAAACCTGATGACTTTGGCCGGGGAGATGGTGCTCTCCCGCAACCAGCTTATGCAGGCCGTCAACGAGTTCGACCAGCACAGCATCAAACTTGCCGGTCAGAGAATCAATCTGGTCACTTCCGAGCTTCAGGAAGCGATCATGATGACCCGAATGCAGCCGATCGGCTCGGTTTTCAACAAGTTTCCCCGCATCGTCCGGGATATGGCGCAAAAACTTAAAAAAGAAATCAACCTGGTTATCACCGGCAAAAATGTTGAGCTTGACAAAACTATTGTCGAAGGGCTTAACGACCCCCTGACTCACCTCATCCGGAATTCGGCCGATCACGGAATCGAACTCCCCGATGACAGGGTTGCCAAGGATAAGCCCCGGGCTGGCCGGATTGACCTGAAAGCCTACCATGAAGCAGGTCAGGTCAACATTGAAATAACCGATGACGGCGGCGGCCTTGACGCCGACAAGATTGCCGACAAAGCCCTGGAAAAGGGGATGATTACCTCCGACCAGCATGCGGCAATGTCGCGCAAGGAAAAGATGGCTTTAATCCTCCTGCCCAGCCTTTCCACCGCCGAAAAAGTTACCGACGTCTCCGGCCGCGGGGTTGGAATGGATGTCGTCAAATCCAACATCGACCAGCTTGGCGGTCAGATTGAAATCGACTCCAAACCGGGACAAGGTACAACCATCAGGGTTAAACTGCCCTTGACTCTGGCGATTATTCCAAGCCTTTTGGTCAGTGTCGGCAATGAGCGTTTCGCCCTGCCCCAGGTTAATGTCAGTGAACTGGTGCGGATCAGCGCCGCCCAGATAAAAGAGAAAATTGAACGGGTCGGAGACTCTGAAGTGATGCCGCTGCGCGGTGAACTCATCCCGCTTATCCGTCTTGGAAAAGTTCTCGGCATCAAAAAGATCATCAAGGACCCGGAGTCAGGCGATGAAATCGAGGATCGCCGCGAGCTTATTGCCGACCGGCGCTCGCCGACAACCGCCCTTGACGGAAGCGCCGCTGAAGAACCGCTCCCTGAAGCAGATGTACAGAAACGCTCGGGGGTGGAACGCCGCCATAAGGCCAGCAGCGATCTTAATATTGTTGTGGTTTCCGCCGGTTCATTCAAATACGGTCTTGTCGTTGACGAGCTCCACGACTCGGTTGAAATCGTCGTCAAACCGCTGGGCCGGCATTTGAAACATATTTCCGGCTACGCCGGCGCCACAATTATGGGTGACGGCCGGGTTGCCTTAATCCTTGATGTCGGCGGAATTGCCATGCTGGCGGAACTGACATCAATGACCGGCAGTAAACGAGCCCAGGACATACAGGAGAGCAGCGAGGCGGCCTTGATAAAAGACAATCAGGCCCTGCTCCTCTTCAATAACGGTCCGCAAGAGCCCTGCGCCGTACCTCTGGACATTGTCGAACGGGTTGAGCAGGTTGACTTTGATGATATTGAGACCAAAAGCGGCCAGAAAGTTATTAAATATCGCGGCGGCAGCCTGCCGCTTTTCTCGCTCTCCGATGTTGCCAATGTTGCTGAACTCAGCAGAGATCAGGAATTGATTGTCGTTGTCTTCACGGTGGCGAACCGGGAGATCGGCCTGATGGCCTCGGAACCGGTCGATACTCTGGAAATCCAGGCGGCGATTGATCACAACACCCTGAAAGATACCGGGATTATGGGATCGGCAATTATCAATGACAAAACGACCCTGATAATTGACATCCATGAACTCGTTGAAACCCTGAAACCGGAATGGTTCCAACGCCTGCAGAAAAAGACCGAACATCGACCGGCCGCCGGCGATGAAGGGTCTTCTTTTCCGGAAATTAAAAAGATTCTCCTGGTCGAGGATTCCGATTTCTTCCGGGCGCAGCTCAAAAAGTACATCGAGAATGAAGAACGGATCTGCATTCAGGCCGAAGATGGCCTGGTCGCCTGGAACTGGCTCCAGGAAAATCCGGATGAGCCCTCATTAATCATCACAGATATTGAAATGCCGAATATGGATGGCTTTGAGCTTTGCCAGAACATCCGCGGGGATCGCCGCTTTGATCACCTTAAGGTTATTGCCGTCACCTCCCTCGCCGCCGATGAGCACATCGCCAAAGGGAAGAAAGTCGGCATTGATGATTACCAGATAAAACTCGACAAAGAGAAACTGCTGGCCAGTATCGATGCAAATATTTGCTGACGCGGGAACAAATCCCGCAACCCGAATGGAGCCTCGCGGCCCGCACCCAGGGGCACTTCCGATGGTCGCAAATAAGTGCTTCCATCAGACGAATTTTCTGGTTTTGATACAAAAAAATCTGTCTGCAAGGCACTTAAATCTTAAAGGGTGTCTTGAAAAATCAAGATTTTTGTTTAAGTACAAGGCGGTTAATAATTTTAACCCGTACCCCAAGGGCACTCCCTCCGGTCGCAAAATACACTTAGTATTTTGAGGATTAAAATTTTTAACCAACGCAGTAATTGGACAAAAAGACAATTTTTCGAGGTACCCTAAAATAACTGGAGAGAGCGGATCATGGCTGAGACCACCACCCTGCAACTTTGTTCATTTCAACTTGCAAACGCCACTTTCGGACTTGATACCATGCTGGTACAGGAAATCATCAAGGTTCCCGACATTACCAGTGTCTACCTTGCACCGGAGGATATCACCGGCATCATCAACCTGCGCGGCAAGATTGTTACTATCATTGATCTCGCGATAAAACTTGATCTCCCGACTGAAATTCCGATGGCCGACCGCAGAATAATTATTGTCGAATCACAGGAAGAGCCTTTCGGATTGGTAGTCGATAAAATTAATGATGTCATCCACGTCGACAGTGAAGAGTTGGATTCGGCACCCTCTAATGTCAGGATAGCTCAAAGCCGTTTCATTGCCGGGGTTTTTCGCGACAACGAACAACTGATTGCAATCCTGAACCTCAACGAGGTCATTAATCCGACCGAAAAGAAGAGCGACTAATGCGGGAACAAATCCCGAATATCAGGAGAATTGACTGAAAAATGCCAATCAAAGTTCTGGTCGTAGATGATACGATTCTTTACCGTAAGGTAATCGGTGACATCTTGAAAGCGGAAGACGATATTGAGGTTGTCGGCTCCGCCAACAACGGTAAAATCGCGATCTCACGCATAAATACCTTGAAACCTGACTTGTTGACTCTCGACATTGAGATGCCGGTTTGCAACGGCATAGAGGTTTTGGAGTATCTGCGCGAAAACCGGGTTGCCACCAACGCCATTATGCTCAGCAGCCTGACCCGTAAAGGCGGGGATATGACCATGAAAGCCCTGGAACTCGGAGCTTTCGATTTCATCCCGAAACCGGAAGGCGGAAGCATAGCGGAAAATCAGGCTTTCATCAGGCAAACCCTGATCCCCAAGATCAGAGCCTATGCCCGGCATCACTCGATCAGAAGTGTTTTAAGCGGCCGTAAAAGCAGCCCGACCGCTGCCCGGCCTTCCCGACCGACGACAACTCCATCAACCGCCCCGGCAGCCCGGGTTGCCGCGAAAAAACGTACCCGGCCCTCGTCAATTATCGCGATCGGCATCTCCACCGGCGGTCCCAACGCGTTGACGCGGATGCTGCCGATGCTGCGAGCCCCGATCGGGGTTCCGATAGTTGTCGTGCAGCACATGCCGCCACTCTTCACCAAATCTCTGGCTGCAAGTCTTGACAACAAATGTTCATTGCAGGTCAAAGAAGCCGAGGATGGTGAAGTTTTACAAGATAATGTTGTCTACATTGCCCCCGGCGGCAAGCAGATGAAGATTGTTGCCGATGCCAGCGGCCGCGGCAAGGTTAAAATTACCGACGACGCCCCGGAAAACAACTGCAAACCTTCAGCCGACTACCTCTTCCGCTCGGTAGCCTCATTGTTTAAGGAGCAGGTTACGGCTCTGATCATGACCGGCATGGGTAACGACGGCACTAAAGGCCTGCGCCTGCTGAAACGTCACGGCGCCCCGGTAATTGCCCAGGATGAACAAAGCTGTGTCGTCTACGGCATGCCCAAGGAGGCAGTCAACGCCGGGGTTGTTGATATCTCGCTGCCGCTTGATCAAATCGCGGCGGAAACCGTTAGAACCCTGAAGAATCCCTAAGGTGGCCAATGTCTAATACGGGAACAAACCCGCAACCCAAACAGGGCTTTGCGGCCCGCAAATAAGTACTCTTATCAGAACATTTTCTGATTATTAAATCTTGTTTTTTGGTGCAGAAAATAACCTGTAAGGTACTAATGCGGGAACAAACCCGCAATCCAATCGGGCCTTTACGGCCCGCAAATAAGTACTCTTATCAGAACATTTTCTTGTTTTTTTACAGTTGGAAAAGATTGTTGAAAAAAACAAGAAAATAACCTGTAAGGTACTAAAATTCTGTTTTCAGTTGTGGAGCCGGCATGATCAAAATCACTCCCCAGGAATACCAGACCTTCTGCAAATATGTCTATGAAATTTGCGGCATTACGCTGGCTCCTAATCAATCATACCTGATTGAGACCCGCCTGGCTCCGATGATGAAACGTTCGGGATGCAGTAATTTCAACGAATTCTATAATAAGATTAGGGCTGATCACTCAAAAAAACTGGAGCAGGAAATCATTGATGCCATCACCACCAATGAAACCTATTTCTTCCGCGACAAGACCCCTTTTGATCTTCTCCAGTACAAGATTCTGCCGGATCTTATCGATAGACGCAGTTCCCGGGCCGGAATCCCGCCAGCCCTAAAAATCTGGAGCGCGGCCTGTTCATACGGGCAGGAAGTCTACAGTATCGCTATAACCCTGAAGGAACTTCTCGGTAGCGATCTCAGCAAATACCGGGTTTCAATCGTCGGTACCGATATCTCCGATGACGCCATCGCCCGCTCCAGTTATGGCCTCTACAATCAGTTTGAGGTCGAAAGAGGCCTGCCGCCGCAAAAATTAAGACTCTATTTTGATCAGGTTGATAAAGGCTGGCGCATCAAGGACGAACTCCGCGCCATGGTCTCATTCCGCAAGCAGAACCTTTTCCAGTCGATTAGCGCCCTGGGACGTTTCGATATAATTTTCTGCCGCAATGTCGCGATCTATTTCTCCCAGCCGGATAAAGTAAAGCTCTACGAAAAACTCGGCAGCGCCCTGGCGCCGGACGGCTACCTCCTGATCGGAGCCCAGGAGAGTCTGACCGGGATTACCAACCTGTTTGAACCGCAAAGATATCTACGTTCAATATTTTATCAGCTCCAACAGAAATAATCCAATTTTCGGGATTTCACAAAAAAAAAGAGGTACTGACTTTGGTAGTCAGTACCTCTTTTTTTTCGGATACCAATCAGATATTATCCCAGATAACGTTCTAAGGCCGCGCCGATACCTTCTTTGGTAAAAGGTTTATGCATAATATCACTGATTCCGGCAGTTTCCGCCGCCTCATTATCATGATTTTCATTCTGGGTTGTTACCATAATAATCGGCAATTCATCCTTGCTGAATTTCTCCCGCAAACGCCGCGTTAACTCGATCCCGGTAATCCCCGGCATATTAAGATCGGTTAAAACCGCATCCGGCCGCATTTTAATAATCTCTTCCACCGCAACTTCAGGGTCGATAAAGATAAAAGGCTCATAACCCAAAGCATGAAGCATACTCCTGAAGATGCCGAGAATCATCTTGGAATCATCAACCGCGACGACGCGCTTTTTGGCCGTTGCCGCGGGCTCGGGTTTGTCGGCGGCTGTCAACAGAGCCAGCTCATCCCGCATATCATTTTCTCTCAGAAGATCAATGAAAAATTTACGGGTCTCAATATGGATTTTATCGTTCAGATCAGCAAAGGCAATTTCGCGAAAAAAATCAATTTCCAAAAGATCGAGAAATATATTACCGCTATGGGTTGTAATTACAGTCCGAACCAGTTCCGCGGCCTCTTCGTCCTCGATCCGCACCATATTTTTCAAACCGGCCGCCAGGATTTCATTATAGTTACTGTCAATCGCGGCGGCCGCCGCCGAGCGCACATTATCAACCGGGTCCTGTAAACCCGCCGCCAGAACATAAGCGCCTTTAGTCAAAGGCAGACGCCCCAGAGTTTCATAGGCGGCAAAACGAACATTCGCGTTCCGCGGCTGCTTATGGATAAGTTTGCGAATTGCCGGGATCGCCCCCTCATCACCGATATCACCCATCACATTGAGCGTATGAATCAAAAGGTCGGGATCACCCTGAAGCAGGTTTTCGGAAAGTATCGGCAAAGCCTTGCTCCCAAGCCGGACTAACTTCTCTTTCCCGGTCGAGCGTATGTGGGCATGATGGGAAGTCAGGGTCTGGTTAAGCTTTTTAATGGCCTCCTGGGACTGCACATTCATAAAAACATCCAAAATGGCAAAATCGAGATCTTTTCTGTAGCCGAGTTTTTCCGAAAGCCGGTGAATTGCCGTCGCTGAACCCAACTGCCCGAGAGCGGTAACCGCCGCCATAACCAGTTCTTCATCATCGGTATAAAGGAGTTCCGCGATATTAGATGCCGCGTTTGAATCACCGATTTCACCCAGCGCGGTAACAATCTTCCGCAAAAGTTCATGGTCTTTCTCATTTATCAACAGAGCCATCAGAACATGATAGGCATCATCCAGACCGATCTCACCGGCCAATTCGATTAAAAAACCGCGGCTCTCGGATTTGCCGTCCTGCAATATTTCCAGATACACGGCCGGCGCTTCAAGAATTTTGGCCACCAGATGCTCTTTGGTTTCCGGAAATGAGTTCGAAAGATAGGGATATTTATCGAGAACCGCGGCCAGCAGCGGGATCGCAAACTCCGCCGGACTCCGCCAGAAGAGATCCAGCGCCTCTTTCTGAACCGGCATTTCCATCTCAACAATATGAGATAAGACAATTTCCGCTTTAACCGCATCCTTCTCGGCAATATTATGGCGAATTTCTTTAATAAACGCCGCCGGTTTAATCTTTGCCATCAGTTCACTCCTTAAGACTCTATCGTCATGTTAAACTCAGTCTTCGTAATAACCGACATATTTTTTTTCAATCCACATCCCGGCCAGAACCATCACTCCGCCAACCCCGATAATGATCGTCGCGATCGTATAAAGATCGTGAATCAACCAAAGCGCGATACCGCATACCGCCAGGAAAAACCCTAACACCTCAAGTATGGGAACAAATATTCTATTCATAGCAATTCTTCCTCATTTTTAAAAATACTGGTTTTCAGCCGGTTTGCGGCAGCCACATATTTAAATATTGTGAAATAACGGAAAGATAGTCAAACACCAAAAGAAAGCCGATGACAATCAAAAAGATGCCGCTGACGACACTGACAATTCTCAGATAACGGTTAAACCTGGAAAAATAGGTCAAAAAGCTGTTAAAAGCCAAAGCCGAGATCAGAAACGGTACCCCGAGTCCCAGAGAATAAGCCACCAGCAGAACAATTCCGCTGCCGACATTGTTAGAAGTACTGGCATAGAGCAGAATACTCGCCAGAATCGGCCCGATACAGGGTGTCCAGCCCGCGGCAAAAGCTATGCCGACCAGAACCGAGCCGAGATAGCCCAGTGGTTTATCATGAAACTCAAAACGTTTCTCTCTTTCGAGAATTTTGAGTTTCACCACCCCGGTAATATGAATACCGAGAAGGATGACAATCACGCCGCCGACCTTGCGAATCAGATCCTGATTTTCCTTAAAGAAATTGCCGACATAAGTCGCCGAAGCCCCTAAGGCGACAAAAACCAGGCTGAAACCGAGAATGAAAAAGAGAGAATGAAACAAGGTCCGCCGGCGAACCGACTTACTTTGGTTATCAACCAGATCGTCAAATGAGATCCCGGTAATATAGGTCAGATATGAAGGGATCAACGGCAGAACACAGGGTGAAATAAACGAGAACACCCCGGCCGTAAAAGCAATCAGCAGCGAAACATTTGAAGTAGATTCCATGGTTATTATATAAACGGGTTAAGGTCAGCTGTAATGTTATTGTTTACATCCTTGCAGAACATCTTTCAGCAACGGCAAATCGATACTCTTTTCCAGATGCGGGTCACCCAGACCGTGGAGCAGAACCATGGATAAACTGCCTTCCGCTTTTTTATCGCGATGCATAATCTCAATCAAATTATCAACATCAACCGCTTCCGGAATCCGCATCGGCAGGCCGAAATCCGCGAACAACTGCAGAGCCCGCTGCCGCCCGGCATCATTCAAAAGTTTGATCTCACAAGCCAGGTTCAGGGCCGCCACCGCCCCGACAGCCACGGCCTCACCGTGAGTAAACTCTTTATAATCATACAGTTTTTCCAGAGCATGTCCAACCGTATGCCCGAGATTCAAGGCCGCCCGCACCCCCAAACGATCATACTCATCCCGAACCACATAATCGGCCTTAATCCGACTGCAGAAATGAATCATCGTCGCCAGACTCTTGGAATCCCGGGCCAGAATTTCATTTTTATTCATCTCCAGAAACGAGATAAAATCGTCCCCGGCCAAAAGGCCGTATTTCAGCACTTCACCGAGACCGCTCAGAATTTCCCGCTCCGGCAGGGTTGTAAGAAAATCAACATCGGAAATCACCACCCGGGGCTGGCAAGTGGTTCCGACAAGATTTTTCCCACCCTCCATATTGACCCCGTTTTTGCCGCCGATGGCGCTGTCGACCTGGGCCAGAATGGTAGTCGGGATCTGGATAAGATCAACCCCGCGCATATAGGTGGCCGCGGCATAACCTGAAAGATCGCCAATCACACCGCCGCCCAGAGCACAGACGAATGCATTTCGCTGCAGGCCGGCCTTAAACATTTCCTGATAGAGATTAAGTAAGGTTTCGTGATTCTTAAACTCTTCACCATCCGGTAAAATGATCGCCCTGTTTTTATAACCGGCATCATGCAGCCACTTCTGCACCTGTTCGAGATAAAGCGGCGCGATGGTTTCATTGGTAACCACAACCCCGTTCGGCCCGCGTAAAATCGGCATCAGTTCAACTGCGGAACCGGTTTTGATGAGGCCCGAACCAATATAAATGGGATAGCTTCGCGATTGCAGCGCAACTGTCAGTTTATGAAAAGTCATCTCTTCCTTCTAAATAACGCTTTGTAACTACTCGAAATTATTAAAATTTTATTTGTGCCTATCCGTGTCCATCTGTGGTTCAACCAAAAAATAGAGGTAACTATTCAACCGAATCCGGGGTCGGGCGCGGCGTTTCTCCGCTAGGCGTTAAGATTTCTGTTTTTCCAGCACTCGCTGCGCCCGCATTACAAAACTCGCTGTGCTCAAACAGTTGTAATGCTTATGGGCTCCCGCTCGTTGGGAAAAACGACGAAATCTTTCCGCAACCGCTTACGAAAAACCACCCCCGCCCCCTCCTGAAAGATGGGAGATAAAATTTAGCTGAATAGTTACCTTGTTTCTTGGTGCAGAAAATAACCTGTAAGGTACTAATGCGGGAACAATCCCCGCAACCCAAACGGGCTTTTTTGGCCCGCAAATAAGTACTCTTATCAGAACATTTTCTGATTATTAAATCTTGTTTTTTGGTGCAGAAAATAACCTGTAAGGTACTAAGATTCAAAACTCGCCGCAGATCCGGCGACAGACTTCAAGATAAGCGTCTTCAACATTACCCAACTCCCGCCGGAAACGATCTTTATCAAGTTTCTCCAGGGTATGTCGATCCCAGAGACGACAGGTATCAGGACAAATTTCATCGGCCAAAAGCATTTTGCCGTTACAGTTGCCGAATTCCAGCTTAAAATCAACCAGCAGAATATCCCGTTCGAAAAGATATTTGCTTAAAATCTGATTCACCTTTAAGGCCGTCGCCCGGGCCGTGTCAATCTCTTCGGCCGTGGCAATCCCGAAAACCAGCACATGATCGCGATTGATCATCGGATCATTGAGCGCGTCATCCTTATAGTAATATTCGATAATCGGCTGCTCAAGCTTGCCGCCCTCTTCCTTGCCCATGCGCTTGGCCAAACTGCCGGCAATATAATTGCGGGCCACAACTTCAACCAGCATAATATCAACCTTCCAGACCAGCATTTCGCGCTCGGAAAGCTGCTTGATAAAGTGACTCTCAACCCCGTTCTCAGCCAGCATTTGAAACAGTTTGGCTGAAACCTTATTATTGATTATCCCTTTATCCATAATCGTGCCCTTCTTGGCACCATTAAAAGCAGTCGCGTCATCCTTGAAATAAAGGATATTTTTATCGGGATCATCCGTAGAGTAGACGATCTTGGCCTTACCTTCATAAAGTTTTTCTCGACGTTCCATAATTTCACCTTACTATTTGATTTATTCCCCGAACACCCGGGCAAAAATTGTCGGTATCTGCCGCATATGATGATTTAAGCTGAATTTCTCTTCGATTTCAGCCGGGGAAAGATATTTCGCCACATCTTCATCCTGCAGCAAGTACTCCTTAAAAGAGCCGCCTTCATTAAAAGCCCGCATGGCGCTGCGCTGCACCCAGCGATAAGCATCTTCCCGCGCCGCTCCGGCCCGGGCCAGAGCCAGAAGTACGCCCTGGGAATAAATGGTACCGCCGGTCAATTCCAGGTTACGCATCATTTTTTCCGGATAGACTACCAGTTTTTCCATCATTCCGGCAAAGCGAAACAACATAAAATCGAGCAGAATCGTGGCATCGGGAGCTATAACCCGCTCCACCGAGGAGTGGCTTATATCCCGCTCATGCCATAAGGCGACATTCTCCTGCGCCGCCAGTGCGTGTGAACGCACCAGCCGGGCCAGACCGCAAAGATTTTCCGAGAGAATCGGGTTACGTTTATGCGGCATCGCTGATGAACCTTTCTGGCCGGCATGAAAAAATTCCTCAGCCTCGCCGACCTCGGTTCTCTGCAAATGTCTTATCTCAGTAGCGAATTTCTCAATTGAAGCCGCGACCAGAGCCAAAGCGGTAAAGAAAAACGCGTGACGATCACGCTGGACAATCTGGCTTGAGGCCGGAGCCGGCCGCAGGCCAAGTTTGGCGCAGACCGCCTCTTCCACCTCAGGCTCAATATTGGCAAAGGTACCGACCGCGCCGGAGATTTTGCCGACCGAGATATCAGCTACCGCCATTGCGAAACGTTTTTTCTGCCGCGCCATCTCATCATACCAGAGCGCGAATTTAAGCCCGGCGGTTACCGGCTCGGCATGAATGCCGTGGGAGCGGCCGATCATGGGACACTCTTTCAGTTCAAAAGCCCGCTGTTTCAGCACTATCAAAACCCGATCCAGGCCCTCAAGCAGCA
>WFRP01000060.1 GCA_015486505.1 Pseudomonadota bacterium
CAGAAAATGTTCTGATAAGAGTACTTATTTGCGGGGCAAAAAAAGCTCGATTGGGTTGCGGGATTTGTTCCCGCATTAGTTTAGTGTCCTTAGATTGCGGCACGGTATTCAAAAAGGAGAAACAGTTTATGGCAGTAAAACTCAGATTGACCCGGAGAGGGGCAAAAAAGAAGCCTTTCTACCGGATTGTGGCCGCTGATTCAGAGGCTCCGCGTGATGGCCGTTTTCTTGATATTGTCGGCACCTATGATCCCAATTATGACCCGGCAGCGGTTGTTCTGAAGAATGACAAGATTGATTACTGGCTCGGCCAGGGGGCAATCCCGACCGAGACAGTGGCCAACATTATCAAGAAGGCTCGTAATCAGGAAGGCTCGTAAAGCGAGTGCCGCGGCTTCAGCTTAAAATAATTTTCATTTGTAATTAAGCGGGTGGCTGGAGAAGAGTAATGTACAAAGATTTGGTTGAGTATCTGGCGAAGGCCCTGGTTGATAATCCGGATGAAGTTGAAGTCTCCGAACGTGAAGAGGAGAATTCGATTTTGCTCGAGCTTAGTGTTAACCAGAAGGATCTCGGTAAAGTGATCGGGCGTCAGGGTAAAACCGCGCGGGCGATGCGGACTATCCTGGGCGCTACCGCCGCGAAAGAAGGTCGCCGGGCCAGTCTCGAAATTGTTGAATAACGGTTTTGATTGCCGGAGCGGGTCTTCATACGGTTAAATTTCGTACTATTAAATTCCGGCAGGGGTGGTTCCTAAGTTTATGCAGGATCCTTTGGTGGTATTAGGCGAGATTGTCAAAGCGCAGGGTTTGCGCGGTGAAGCCCGGGTCCGCTCCGAGATTAGTGAGCCCGAGAACTTTCTCTTGCCGGAAGTCTGGTTAAGAGCGCCTGACCAAACCCTGGAATCGATTCAGGTTCTGGCCTGGCGCCGGCAGAAGGGTGCGTATGTGCTCCGGTTTGCCGGCTTTTCAAGCATTGATCAGATTCAGGCCCGGATTGGTTGGCAACTGGTCTGTTACGGCAGCCGGTTGCCTGAATTGCCGGCGGATGAGTATTACCACTTTCAGCTTATCGGGCTGCCGGTCTTTAATCCGGCCGGGGATAAACTTGGAACTTTGCGGGAAATAATGACGATCCCCGCGAATGAGGTTTACGTCATCAAACCTGACGATGATGAGGGTGAGGAGTTACTTCTGCCGGCGGTTAGTTTGTATATAAAAGAGATTGATCCTGAAGCGGGCCGGATGGTTGTGGACCCGGCCGGTATGCGGAAAGTTTTGACAGATAGTACCGGTTTCCGCGGACAGAACCAATGATTGTTGATGTTGTGACAATCTTTCCCCGGATGTTTGATTCTCCGTTTGCCGAGAGTATTATGCGCCGGGCCCTGGATGAAGAAAGGTTCAGTTTAAGGGTGCATAATCTTCGGGATTATTGTCTTGACCGTCATCGGACAGTAGATGACTACCCTTACGGCGGCGGCGCCGGTATGGTGATGCGGCCCGAACCGGTGGGCCGGGCCCTGAAAGATATTCGTAATCCTGAAAGCAAAGGCGCGATTATCGTGCCTTCCCCGGCGGGTGAACCCTTTACGCAGAAGCTTGCCCGGGAGTTTTCCGAATTAGAACAACTGGTTATCTTCTGTCCGCACTATGAAGGCCTGGATGAGCGGATTAACCGGATGGTTGACCGGGAAATAAGTCTGGGTGATTATATTCTGACCGGCGGGGAGTTGCCGGCGATGGTTATGATTGACGCGATAGTCCGGTTGCGGCCCGGGGTTCTGGGCTCGGAAGAATCTTTATCGGAGGAGAGTTTTTCGCCTCTGCTTGAGTATCCGCATTATACCCGGCCGGCAGAATATGACGGTGAGAAAGTTCCGGAGGTTTTGCTCTCCGGCCATCACGCGAATATTAAAGCGTGGCGGCGGCGGCAGGCCCTGCGGCGCACCTATCTGCGGCGGCCGGATCTGCTTAAACAGGCCGATTTGACCACCGATGAACTGCTGCAGATAGAAGAATGGCAGCGGGCTGAAACCTCAGGTTTGTTGTGATTTGTAGTTAAGTTTATGAGAGCAGTAAGACCTTTGTATCGCCCTGCACCCATCGGAAGTGTCCTTAGAGGTGCTTCGCACGGGGACAAAACTGAAGGCCTGTCCTCACTTTTGGGCAATTTGGAATTAAAGCCGAATATTTGCTTGAAAGTCATTGTATGTATTTTGGTAATATTAAAGGGTTCTTCTAAAAATTAGAAATTTTGTTCAAGAACAGGGCCGTCGAAGATTTTAGCCGGCGGAATACATTGAGTATTTTGAGGATTAAACTTTGAGACTAACGCAGTTATTGGGTAAAAGAGCAGTTTTTAGAGGTTCCCTAATGCATAAAATTGTGTTCCCCGAGGTATGGGGTGGCGCTGGTTTTTTTAGGAGAAGTGAAGAAAATGGACACGATTGGACAGATTGAACAAAACAGTTTACGGATGGATATTCCCGATTTTAAAGCCGGTGACACCTTGAAGGTTCACGTCAAGATTCGTGAAGGTGAAAAACAGCGGATTCAGATCTTTCAGGGTTTTGTCCTGCGCCGCCAGGGTGAAAGCAACCGTGAAACATTTACCGTGCGTAAGGTTTCCGGCGGGATCGGGGTCGAGAGAACCTTTCCCGTACATTCACCGATGCTCGATAAAATCGAGCTGGTTAACCGCGGCCGGGTGCGGCGGGCCAAACTCTACTATATGCGCAAACTTCGCGGGAAAGCCGCCCGAATCAGAACGATAAATTAGTACCTTACAGGTTATTTCTTGTTCAAAAAAACAAGAAATGTTCTGATAAGAGTACTTATTTGCGGGCCGTAAGGCTCCGTTTGGGTTGCGGGATTGTTCCCGCATTAGTACCTTACAGGTTATTTTCTGCACCAAAAACAAGATTTAATAATCAGAAAATGTTCTGATAAGAGTACTTGTTTGCGACCAGCGGATTGCCCCTGGGTGCGGGCCGGTAACTTTCTTTTGGATTGCGGGATCTGTTCCCGCATTAGAAGTTGGAAGTTGGAAGGGTGAAGCTAGAAGAAATTGGCCGGTTAAATATTTTTGCCCTTTGCCCTTCTAAATTCACACTTCCCCTTGGGGTTGCTGATTGAAGCCGTAAATAAAATTATGGCCCGTCTCGGGTGTCCGGACGTGGCCGGGGTCGATGAGGCCGGGCGGGGAGCTCTGGCCGGGCCCGTGGTGGCGGCGGCAGTGCGTTTGCGGCCGGGCTTTACTTTGGCCGGGATTGCTGACTCTAAAAAACTTACTCCTGTGAAGCGGGAGTTGCTTTTTCAGCAGCTGGCAACCGCCGGTAACGCCATCGGCATCGGGGTCGTTGCGGCGGCTGAAATTGACCGGATCAATATCCTTGAGGCATCCTTGCAGGCGATGATCAAGGCTCTGGCATTCCTTAATCAAAATTTTGATCTGGTGGTTGTCGACGGTCGCCAACGCCTGCCATTATCCCTGCCGCAATACCCTTTAATCCGGGGTGATGCTCTCTGTCTGCCGGTTGCCGCGGCCTCAATTATCGCTAAAGTCATCCGCGATCGGCAGATGCTTTATTACGATCGCATTTTCCCTGAATATGGATTTGCCCGGCATAAAGGCTATGGTACCGCAGCCCATCGCCGGGCCCTGACCCGCCAGGGTTCGTCTGCGCTTCATCGGCAAACCTTTACATACAAACCAAATTAGTACCTTACAGGTTATTTTCTGCACCAAAAAACAAGATTTAATAATCAGAAAATGTTCTGATAAGAGTACTTATTTGCGACCAGCGGATTGCCCCTGGGTGCGGGCCGAAAACTTTCTTTTGGGTGGCGGGATCTGTTCCTGAGTTAGCGCATAATGAATAAAGACCTTCGTCACACATTGGGGGCCTGGGGTGAGGAACAGGCTGTTTTTTATCTCGAACAGCGGGGTTATCGGATAATTGAACGGGGCTTTCACTGCCCTTTCGGTGAAATCGATATTATTGCCGCTTGCGCCGATGAATTGATCTTCTGTGAGGTCAAAACCCGGCGCCAGGGAGCCCTATCAACCCCGCAGGAAGCGGTTTCCATCAGCAAGCAGCGGCGTTTGCTTAAAACGGCCGCCTGGTATCTGAATCAGCACCCCTGGGCCGGAGATCTGCGTTTTGATGTTATCGCGATAGTCGCCCGGAAAAGCGGCTTCGACGTTGTCGAAATAGAGTGGTTTCAGGACGCTTTCTCCGGGGAGTTGTAGGGTTATTGTAGTCAGGAAAAATTAATATGAAGAAAACCGATAATAAGCAAAGTGCGGATGAATTTGTTGCCGAAGACGGGGCCGCGGTAGAGCGTCTAAATGATCCGGAATGGATGCAGAAGACCCTGGATGACCTTGATGAAAATCTGGAGTCGGTGACGGATGAGCTCAAAAAATCTTATGCGCAACTGGCGGCCGGGGTCGCCCGGATTGAGGAAGAGATCAACACAGCCTTTGAAGCCGGTGATGATATGGCTTACGCAGCGGCAAAAATCAAAAAAAATATGATTCTGGAACGCCTGCGGGAATTAGAGGCGCTGCAGTTGTGAAGGATATCGCTGAATTTTTATTTACCGCCGCGATGCTGAGGCGGACGCCGCGCAGTGGTCTGCAGTTTCTCGGCAGCGGCCGGGAATCGGTTGCCGAACACGTTTTTCAGACGATTATGGTCGCTTATTCTCTGGTCAAAATGGAGCAGAAAAAAGGCACGGTAGTTGACGAAAACAAGGTTCTGAAACTCGCTTTATTGCACGATATGCTCGAATCCCGGACCGGGGATCATAATTACGTTAATAAAAAATATATTAAAGTTGATGATGATAAAGCTCTGGCGGATATGTGCCGGCCGCTCTTTTTCGGAGCGGAGGTTAAAGAGCTGGTGGTCGAGTTTGAAAAAAAAGAGAGTTATGAAGCCCGGCTCGCGGCTGATGCCGATCAACTCGCCCTGATGGTTCTGCTTAAAGAGCAACAGGATCTCGGCAATGTTTATGCCGAAAAGTGGCTGACAGTGGCCCGGCAGCGTATTTTGACCGAATCCGGGCGTTTACTGGCCGATAGTGTTAATGAAACTGACTGGGCCGCGTGGTGGTTCAGTAAAGATAGCAATGACTGGTGGGTAAACGGCAAGTCTGAAGAGGGGTATTGATTGATGAAAAGAGATCTGAGCATTATTTTAACCCTGATTTTTATGCTGAGTCTGTTGAGTTTCTCCGCCCGGGCCCGGGCGCAGGCGGAGACCAT
The DNA here is from genome assembly GCA_015486505.1 of Pseudomonadota bacterium. Taxonomy (GTDB): domain Bacteria; phylum Desulfobacterota; class Anaeroferrophillalia; order Anaeroferrophillales; family Tharpellaceae; genus Tharpella. The sequence continues at coordinate 5,275 of WFRP01000060.1, forward strand.
TAAAATTCCGGTGGCCTCGCCCTTTACCGGGCCGCTGGCCTCGTTTGGCGAGGGGGTGAAAAACGGGGCTCTGTTGAAAGCCGATGAGATAAACGCCGGCGGCGGCATCAACGGCAAGATGGTTGAAATTGTTTTAGGCGATGAACTTTGCGACCCCAAGGAAGCGGCGGCCGTGGCGACTAAATTTGCCAATGATCCGACGGTCGCCATCGTCATCGGCCACCTTTGCAGTTCCGCCACTCTCGCGGCGTTGCCGATCTATAAAGAGGCGAAACTGCCGGCGATTACCCCGGCCTCAACCAATCCGCAAATCGGTAAATCGAGCCCCTACTATTTTCGTAATGTCTATAAAGATGATTTTCAGGGCGATTTTCTCGCCCGTTACGCGAAGCAGGTCAAGAATTTTAAAAAAATCGCCATATTTTATGAAGTCAACGATTACGCTATGGGGCTTAAGAAGGCCTTCATTCGCCAGGCAAGGAAGTTGGGACTGCGGGTAATTGGTGCTGAATCATATATGGCGGAAACCGCGGATTTCAAGGCGCAACTGAGTAAATTCAAGATGATGCGGCCTGATGCCATCTTTATCCCCGGCTACGCGCCGCAGGCGACCCTGTTGATCTCTCAGGCCCGGAGCCTGGGTTTAAAATGTGCCTTTTTCGGGGCCGACGGCCTCGATGATGAAATAATGCTGAAAAACCCCGATGCCGACGGCCTCTTTGTGACGACCCCGTTTCTGGTTGATCAGGGCGGGGCTCAGGTCCAGGATTTTGTCAAACGCTATCGCGAGAAATTTTCAATTGAACCCAACTGGTTTGCCGCCAACACCTACGATGCTGTGGGACTGGCCGCCGCCGCGATTGCCGCCGTCGGCCTTGATCGGGAAAAAGTCCGGGCTTATCTTGCCGGAATCTCCAGTAAAGAGAAAGCCTATCAGGGTATTACCGGCGCGACTTATTTCGATAAAAACGGCGACTGCCTGAAAGCCGCTTTTGTCAAAACCATCAAAGACGGTAAATGGGTCAGCGCCGAGAAACAACTCCAATAAATCAATGAAAAGATGCTGAATACGCTTCTCGAACAATCCTCCCTGTTTCTGCAGCAGTTGGTTAACGGGGTGACCTTAGGCAGTATCTATGCCCTGATTGCGGTCGGCTATACGATGGTCTACGGGGTGATTCAGCTGATAAATTTTGCCCACGGCGAGATCTATATGCTCGGGGCGTTTTTAAGTTTTTCCCTGGTTACCGGTTTTTTCGGAATCGGCCTGCCTTTCGGCCTGGCGGTAGTTATTGCGGTAATCTTTTGCGCTCTGGCCGGAGTTTTCCTCGATATCGTCGCCTACCGGCCTCTGCGCCGGGCCCCCCGGCTCGCGGCCCTGATTACCGCAATCGGAATGTCGATATTTCTTCAGAACCTGGCGCTTTTAATCTGGGGCGCCCAGATTAAATCCTTCCCCCGTGCGGTTGTTCCCGCATTTCTTTTTGCTCCGGCGCTGCAGTTCGGCGATGTCGTTATCAGCTGGCTGCAGGTGGTAATTTTAACGACTGCGGTTTTATTGATGGTGATGCTGCAGTTGATTGTGCATTATACCCGAATCGGCCGGGCGATGCGGGCGATTGCCCAGGATAAAACCGCCGCCGCCCTGATGGGGGTTAATGTTGACCGGGTGGTTTCCTATACCTTTGCCTTAGGTTCCGGCCTCGGCGGGGTTGCCGGGATTCTGGTCGGCCTCTATTATAATGCGGTCTATCCGACTATGGGTTATTTTGCCGGGATCAAGGCGTTCGCCGCGGCCGTTTTGGGCGGTATCGGCAGTATTCCCGGAGCCATTCTCGGCGGGGGGATTCTCGGCCTGGCCGAGGTTTTCGGCGGCGGTTATATCTCATCATCATATAGTGACGGGATAGCCTATGCGGTGATGATTCTGGTGATTCTGGTCAAGCCGACCGGGCTTTTCGGCCGCTTCGCGCGGGATAAGGCGTAGAGGCCGGATTGATGAAAAATAAAGCTATGCATTTGGACGACCGTCTTTTCAGCGATAAAAAACTTTATCTGCCGCTTTTGGCGGTGGTTCTGATTTTGCCCTGGCTGCCGATGGGAATTGCCGGGCCTTATGTTATCCGGATCGCGACACTGACGCTGGTCTATATGGTTCTGGCCTTAGGGCTTAATGTGGTGCCCGGTTTTACGGGCCTGCTTGATTTAGGCTATGTCGGTTTCTTCGGCATCGGCGCTTATACCGCCGGGCTGTTGACGGTCTATTATCATTGGAGTCTGTGGCTGGTTCTGCCGTTGGCCGCCCTTAACGGGGCGCTGTGGGGAATCTTGCGCGGGGCGCCGACCTTAAGGCTTTCCGATGACTATTTCGCGATCGTAACCTTTGGCTTTTCCGAGCTGATTATTCTGGTGATCAAGAATGAACTCTGGCTCACCCGGGGGCCGATGGGGGTGCCGGGAATTGCCCGGCCCGATCTTTTCGGGATTGTCTTAAATCAGCCCTGGCAGACCTATTATCTGATTTTCTTCTTTCTCCTGCTGGTCTTGTGGACGGTTGTCAGAATCCGGAGCTCACGTCTGGGCCGGGCCTGGTTCGCGATTCGCGAAGATGAGATCGCGGCGGAGTGTGTCGGGGTCAATGTCGCCCGCTATAAAATAATCGCCTTTGCTTTAAGTGCGGCGATCGGCGCCTTGGCCGGGGCTTTTTATGCGCGCTGGTTTCGCTTTATCCACCCCGATATGTTTAAATTCTGGGAATCGATTCTGATTCTCTGTCTGATTGTTTTCGGCGGTATGGGCAGTATCACCGGCGCTCTGGTCGGGGCTCTGGTGCTGATTCCCTTGACGGAGATTTTACGGATTGTCCTGCCGCCTGAATTCAGCAATGCCCGCTACCTGGTTTTCGGCCTTTTGATTGTCGTGATGATGCGTTGGCGTCCGGCCGGGCTGCTGCCGGTAGAAAAGGATTAGGGGGCGCGCCGGTGACGGAACGAAAATCGAAAAAAATTTTACTGCAAACCCATAATCTGGTCAAGAAATTCGGCGGTTTGACCGCGGTTAAAGATGTCTCACTGGATGTCAAGGCCGGGGAAATCGTTGCCCTGATCGGGCCGAACGGCGCCGGGAAAACCACCTTTTTTAACTGTTTGAATCAGGTGACGGTGCCGACCTCCGGTGCGGTTACCTTCGCCGACCAGAGCCTGGTCAGCGTGGTCAGCCCGGCGACCAAACTTTTAGTTCTGCGTTTGAGTCAGGTCTTTGCCGGATTGTCACTGCTCTGGCTGCCGCTGGTTCTCGGGGTTGTCTGGCCCGAGGCTTTTTTTCGGCTGGAGGCGGTTATCGCGCTATCGTCTTTAACGCTTTTTCGGATCTATCTTCTGCGTCCCTTAAGTCGTTTCCGGCCCTGGAGCCGGCTGCTGCTGATTATTTTTATGTTGGTTGACATCGTTTGCGGCGCGGTCTGGCTGGCCCGGAGCGCGGAATTTTCCGAGATCAGTTTTTTTGGTCTTTTTCCGTTTTATCCGCTGTTGGTGCCCGGCGCGATTATCTTGATTGCGGGGGCTCTGACTTTGCTGGTAATGTTCAATCTGCCCCGGGTGCGGGAAGCTTTTGGCCGCTATCTGCGGGCGGATACCATAACCCGGCTGGGAATGGGCCGAACCTTTCAGAATATCCGTCTTTTTTCATCTTTGTCGGCGCTCGATAATGTTAAACTCGGGCGTCACTGCCGGACCAAAGCTAATTTTTTCGGCACGGTTTTCTGCCTGCCTCAGGCCCGGCGCGAAGAGCAGGATTCGGCTGAGAAGGCGGCCGAGTGTCTGCGTTTTGTCGGGTTGGGGGATCAGCTTTTAACCCGGGCCGGAGCCCTGCCTTACGGCGACCAGCGCCGTTTGGAAATTGCCCGGGCCCTGGCGACCGAGCCCCGGCTTCTGCTTCTGGATGAGCCCGCCGCCGGTATGAACCCGACTGAATCCCGGGAACTGATTACGCTGGTGCGCCGCATCAGCCGGGCTGGGATAGCCATTTTAATCATCGAACACGATATGAAAGTAATTATGAATCTGGCCGATCGGATTTTTGTTCTGGATCACGGTGAACTGATCGCTTCCGGTACGCCGGAGGCCATTCGCAAAGATAAGAAGGTTATCGAGGCCTATCTTGGTGCTCAGTAAGGTGTTTGCCTGATGCCGCTTCTGCAACTTAAAGATATTCACTGTTATTACGGTAATATCCACGCCTTGAAAGGGGTTTCGCTGGAGGTTTACAGCGGTGAAATCCGCACCTTGATCGGGGCGAACGGGGCCGGGAAATCGACGACGCTGATGGCAATCAGCGCGATAATCGGGCTTAAACAAGGTGAGGTTTTTTATCACGGGACTTCACTTGCCGGTCGCGCTCCCGATGAGATAGTTAAATCCGGGCTCTGTCAGGTGCCGGAAGGGCGTCGGATTTTCCCGGGTTTGACCATCAGGGAAAATCTGGAGATGGGGGCCTACTGTCGCCGGGTGAAATCGGCGATCAATGCCGATCTGGAGATGGTCTATGACCTTTTCCCGGTCCTGGGCGAGCGCCGGAAACAGGCCGGCGGCACCCTTTCCGGGGGGGAGCAGCAGATGCTGGCGTTGGGCCGGGCGCTGATGTCACAGCCGCAGATGCTGCTTCTCGATGAACCCTCTTTAGGGCTGGCGCCGCTAATGGTCGAGAAGATTTTTTCGATTATTGAAAGGATTGCCGGTGAAGGGATAACCATTCTGCTGGTCGAGCAGAATGCTCACGCGGCGCTCAATCTTGCCGATTACGGTTATGTGATGGAGACCGGGAAGATTATTCTCGAAGCTCCGGCGAGGGAACTGTTGCAGGATGAACGGGTTAAAGAGGCCTATTTAGGAGAATAAATATGGTAAAAGCGAAAGCGAAAATTAACTGGCGGGTCGCAAAAGAGCAGCCGGCTACCGGTTTGCGGGCATTTTTAATCGCCGAGAAACATAAATTTTTCACCCCTTCTGCGGAACTTGAGCCCCGGCTCAAACTCTGTCAAGAGCGGGAAATCGAAAAATCTCTGCTCTTAAGCGACGGCGGGCTTGAAACAGCCGATTTCCTCCTGCCGCTGGCTCAGTTTAAGTACCTGAATATCTGGGAAGCGGTAAAGTGTGCGGCCCTGCAGGCTTATGAAGAAGCGGTTTCACTGAAAATATCGCCTTTGGTTCTGGTTATGGACGCGCCGGATGCCGTCGGTTTCCATAAAAAAGCCCTGGAAGGAATTATCCTCGGCAGCTACGCTTATCAGCAATTTAAAGGAGCGGAAAAAGCTAAGGAGAAGAAAAGCGAAACCTTTGTCCCTGAGATTGTTTTTGTGGTCGGCGAACTTGCTGGGGCTCCGCTCGCGGCCGAACTTGAGCGTTTGCAGATGGTTTGTGAGCGGGTTAACCGGATTCGCGATCTGGTTAACCATCCCCCCGCATTTCTGGGGCCGGAAGATCTCGCCGGTGAGGCTGTGAAAAGTGCGGCCGAGTGCTCACTCAAAATTGAACTCTGGGATGAAAACCGGCTGCAAAATGAAGGCTACACCGGTTTATTGGCCGTAGGCCGCGGCAGCAGCAGACCGCCGCGGATGGTAGCCTTGACTTATACTCCTGAAACTGATGGTAATAAAAAAGTGCCGCATGTGGTGTTGGTCGGTAAAGGCATTACTTTTGATTCCGGCGGCCTTTCCCTGAAACCCGGGACCTCAATGATGGATATGAAATCCGATATGGCCGGGGCCGCGGCCGTTCTCGGCGCGCTGGAGATTATTGGCAAACTCGGGGCAAAAGTCAAGGTGACCGGGATTCTGGCCCTGGCTGAGAATCTGCCGAGCGGTACGGCGCAGGCGCCGGGCGATATCATCGTTATGAAAAACGGTAAATCGGTCGAGGTTAAAAATACCGATGCCGAAGGCCGCCTGATTCTGGTTGATGCCCTGCAGCTTGGGGCTTCTTTAAAGCCCGATTTTATGGTCGATGCCGCAACCCTGACCGGTGCCTGCCGGGTCGCACTCGGTATCGAGATTGCCGCCGTTTTAGGTCGCGATGCCGATTTGATTAAACGGCTCAAAGCCGCCGGGGAAGAGAGCGGTGAGATCCTTTGGGAACTGCCGTTCGAAAAAGCCTACCTTGAAGGGATGAAATCCGACTTTGCCGATATCGCCAATATCGGCAACAGCGCCTACGGCGGCACGATTACCGCCGCCCTTTTCCTGGGTGAATTTGTCCCCGAAGAGATCCCCTGGGCCCATCTCGATATCGCCGGGCCCGCCTTCCCCGGCAAAAAATGGAAATACTTCGCCCCCGGCGCCACCGGCTACGGCGCCCGGATTATGGCGGGGCTGGTTAAAAATCTGGGATGATTTGTAACTATTCAGCCGAATCCGGGGTCGGGCGCGGTTTTTCTCCGCTCGGCGTTAAGATTTCTGTTTTTCCTTACGCTCGCTGCGCCCGCCTTGCAAAACTCGCTACGCTCAAACAGTTGCAATGCTGATGGGCTCCCGCTCGCCGGGAAAAACAACGAAATCGTTTCCGCAACCGCTTACGAAAAACCACCCCCGCCCCCTCCAGAAGGTGGGAGGGGTAAAATTTGGCTGAATAGTTACGATAATTTTTGAATTACGTTTTAAACCTGCTATCGCGGTCACATATCTACAAATAACGAATGCTTTTTCCCTGCGTCCCGGCGTCTCAGCGCGAAAACTGATTTTATCTCGCGCAAGAGGTGCGGAAGTGCAGAGAGGTAATGATGAAACCGCAGGTCAGCGCGATTATCCCCACGTTTAACCGGGGCGCAAAAGTAATTAAGGCGGTGCGCTCGGTAATCACGCAGACCCTGCCTGATATCGAAATCATCATCGTCGATGACGGTTCAACCGACGGCAGCGCCGCCCGGCTGGTTCGGGAATTCGGCGGCCGGATAAAATTGCTGCGCCTGCCCCGCAATCACGGCGTCAGCTACGCCCGCAATCGCGGCTTTGAACTAAGCCGCGGGGCTTTTATTGCCTTTCTCGACTCCGATGATCTCTGGCTGCCGGAAAAAACCTGCCGCCAGCTCTCCTTTATGCGGGCCCGGCCGGAGCTTTTAATCTCGCAGACCGATGAAACCTGGGTGCGTAACGGCAAACGGGTAAATCCCTGCCGGCATCATTTGAAACCTTCCGGCTCAATCTTTAGCGAATGTCTGCCGCTCTGTGTCGTCAGCCCTTCGGCGGTGATGATGCGGCGGCAATTTTTTGCCGCGGTCGGCCTTTTTGACGAAGAGCTTCCCGCCTGCGAAGACTACGACCTCTGGCTCCGCACCGCCTGTTGTTATCCGATTGAACTTTTCCCGGAAAAACTGGTCACCAAATTCGGCGGCCATCCCGACCAACTTTCCCGAACCACTGCGGCTCTTGATCGTTACCGGATTAAATCCCTGTTAAAACTTCTCAAAAATCAGCAATTAACCCCTTCCCAAAAAGAACAAACCCGGGCCATCCTCCAGAAAAAGAGTAAAATTTATCTGAATGGCTGCCGCAAACGCGGCCGCCTGCAGGAAGCCGCAGCCCTTGAGAACATTTTGGCCGAATTCTTCATAAGCGAGGAATGAAGGAATGAATGGGGGTCAGGCTTGACTTATGGGTATTTGACTATTAGTGCCTTACAGGTTATTTTCTTGTTTTAAAACAAGAAAATGTTCTGATAAGAGTACTTATTTGCGGGCCGCAAGACTCCGTTTGGGTTGCGGGATCTGTTCCCGCATTAGTACCTTACAGGTTATTTTCGGTTTGAAAAAACAAGAAAATGTTCTGATAAGAGTACTTATTTGCGGGCCGCAAGACTCCGTTTGGGTTGCGGGATCTGTTCCCGCATTAGTGCCTGTAAGGTACTAAATCTGTGTTAATCTGCGTTCATCTGTGGTTTCTATTTTTTTGTTAAACCACAGATGGACACGGATAGACATAGATAAAATTTTAATAATTTCAAATAGTTGCAAACCGTTACTTGGAAGGCAAAAACTCGATGGCTAAGTAAAAAACTTCATATGGGTACGGGTCGCAAGGCACCGATTGGGTGGCGGGCTTTGTTCCCGCATTAGTATAGGAGCCGGATTTGGTTTTTGTCAATATTTTGCTGCCGATTTTTTTGATCATCGGTTCGGGGGTTGTTTTTGAGAGGTTTAAAAAGCCGGATTTCAAGTCGGTTTCCGATCTGACCCTCTTTTTTTTCACTCCCTGTTTGATCTTTGCCGGCCTGATGAAGGGCGGGGCCGCGGTCGTGGATTTCTTGCCCGGAGCTGTGGCCTTTATGGTTGCGCTGACCCTGATTTTCTGGGGGCTTGCGCTGGCTTGTGGTAGATTGCTTAAACTGGACAGTCAGCGGCAGAGCGCCTTTTCCCTGACGACAATCATGATGAATACCGGCAATTACGGCCTGCCGCTGGTGCTCTTTGCCTATGGCCCCGAGGGTTTATCGTACGCGGTGATGGTGATGGTGCTGTTTACGTTTCCGTTGGGGACGCTGGCCATCTATATCGCTTCCCGGGGCCGGGATCGTCCGGCAAAAGCTTTGCTGGCGATGTTCAAGGTGCCGCTTTTTCATGCGATTATTCTGGCCGCGATCTGGCGGGGATTCGCTTTGCCGCTGCCGGAAATTATTTTCAAAGCGATCGATATTGTCGGTCAGGCCGCGATTCCGGGGTTGTTGATTCTGCTGGGGATGCAGTTGGGCCGGACCCGTTTTCAAGGGGAGTTGCCGGCAATCTCTGTGAGCAGTTTTCTCCGGTTGGTGCTGTCGCCGATTATCGCCATTCTGCTTTGTCGACTGCTTGGTATTCAGGGGCTGCCCCGTAATGTATTGATCCTGCAGACCAGTACGCCGGCGGCGGTGATTCCTCTGCTTTATGCGGTTAATTACGACGCCCGCCCTGATATGGTTGCCGGTACCATTTTTGTTTCGACCATTGCCAGTGCGCTGACCTTAACATTTCTCCTTTGGTTTCTTGGAGTGTAGGGCTTTTGCCGAGTTGTCTGAGGGTCGCAACGGCCGCTCCGGGTTGCGTGGGGTTTTCGCATTGGAGACAGTATCTTCTTTTGTTCTTGCATTTTCCGTATCGATGTATTATCCCCGGCCCACAAAATAAAGATTTTTTGTAACGAAAGAACAGGAGAATGAGAGAGTATGATTATTAAAACTGTAGTTGTCGGGCCGTTGCAGGTTAACTGCTATCTGGTCGGTTGTGAGAAAACCCGGGAGGCTGCGGTGATTGATCCCGGCGATGATGTCGAGCGGATTCTGGCGGAGCTTAAGGCGGCCGATCTGAAACCGCTATACATTATCAATACCCATGAGCATTTCGATCATGTCGGGGCGAATAAACGTCTGCATGAGGCGAGTGGGGCGCAGATTCTGGCCCATAGTGCCAGTGCTGATGAAATTACCAATATCTCCAGCCGGGCGCTCCTGTGGGGGATGCGGGCCGAGGATTCGCCGCCGGTAGACCGAGAACTTGCCGATGGCGACCTGGTTGAGATTGGTGAAACTGTTTCATTGAAAGTACTCGCGACCCCCGGTCATTCATTGGGTTCAATCTCGCTGGTCGGCACCGGGGTTGCTTTTGTCGGCGATCTGATTTTTTCCGGTTCAATCGGGCGGACGGATTTTCCCGGCGGTGATTACGAAACCCTGATAAAATCAGTGCAAGAGAAGATTTTTCCCCTGGGTGATGATGTGATTCTCTATTCCGGTCATGGGCCGGCAACCACGGTCGGCCGGGAACAGGCGACCAATCCTTTTTTTACAACATAGGGGCCTGGTTGTGGTGAGACTGCGGCAGAGCGTTGCGCTGGAGGAGATTCTGGGTTATTCTTTTACGAAGCCGGATCTTCTCTTGCAGGCTTTAACTCATAAAAGTTTTGTCAACGAGAACCGCCGGAAGCAAAAAGACGGCGAAGCCTTGCGGGATAATGAGCGTCTGGAATTTCTTGGTGATGCCGTCCTTGAGTTAAGGGTCAGCGAGCGGCTTTATCTTCGTTTTCCGCATAAGTCCGAAGGCGAATTGAGTAAGCTCAGATCTAAGATCGTTAACACCCGGGCGCTGGCGCGTTTTTCCGAGAAGCTGGGCCTGGGTGAGTTTATGCGTTTAGGCTGCGGCGAGGCCCGTCAGGGCGGGCGCCGGCGGATTTCATTGCTGGCGGACGCTTTTGAGGCTTTGCTGGCGGCGCTTTATCTGGATGGGGCGGAAAAGGTGGTCGCGGGTCTGGTTGAAGAATTGCTGGAGACGGAACTTGCCGCAAAAATCGCTGATTATAAATCCCGGCTCCAGGAATATTTGCAGGAGCGGCGCGGCCGGCCGCCGGTTTATGAGCTTATCGAGCGCCGTGGGGCCGATCATGAGCCGCTTTTTTCGGTGGAAGTCTATGATGATGCCGGTAACCGGCTGGGGGGCGGTTGTGGTTCTTCCCGCAAACTTGCCGAGCAGGAAGCGGCCGGCAACGCCCTTAAGTCCCTCCTTAAGTCCCTGGGCTAATTCTTTTGCCGGCCGCTGAAATATTCGAAAAAAATATTGACACGCTGGGTGAGTTATGTTAAATGCCTCAGCCTTGTTTTTACGGGGTGCATTTTTACGTTTTAGTTGCTGGCGTAGCTCAACTGGAAGAGCAGCTGACTTGTAATCAGCAGGTTGCGGGTTCGAGTCCCATCGCCAGCTCCATCCATGCTGAGTTCAGGTTGGTATAAAGTTTTAAATATGGAGAGGTTCCCGAGTGGTCAAAGGGAACAGACTGTAAATCTGTCGGCAGCGCCTTCGGAGGTTCAAATCCTCCCCTCTCCACCATCCCTGTTGCTGGTCAATTTAAGAAGTAATGCGGGAACAACTCCCACAACCCAAACAGGGCTTTGTGGTCCGCAAATAAGTACTCTTATCGGAACATTTTCTTGTTTTTTCAAACCGAAAATAACCTGTAAGGTACTAATGCGGGAACAGATCCCACAACCCAAACAGGGCTTTGTGGTCCGCAAATAAGTGCTCTTATCAGAACATTTTCTTGTTTTAAAACAAGAAAATAACCTGTAAGGCACTAAACGCAATGATTTAAGCGGGAGTAGCTCAGTTGGCTAGAGCGTCAGCCTTCCAAGCTGAGGGTCGCGGGTTCGAGTCCCGTTTCCCGCTCCATTGTGAAATTGACCCGGTTGTTTCAGCCCACGTAGCTCAGTGGTGGAGCACTTCCTTGGTAAGGAAGAGGTCATCGGTTCAATCCCGATCGTGGGCTCCATCGGCAGGCTTGCTCGCCGCCGGATTGAATTTTAATGTATTTGCTGGACTCTTTATAGAAGATAAACTGATGAGAGAGGAGAATTAAGGAAATGGCTAAGGAAAAATTTGAGCGCACCAAACCTCACGTTAATGTTGGTACAATTGGTCATGTTGACCACGGAAAAACGACTCTGACTGCTGCCATTACCAAGGTTCTGGCGCTTAAAGGACAGGCCGCCTATACCGCTTTCGATGAAATTGATAAAGCCCCCGAAGAACGCGAGCGCGGAATTACGATTGCGACCGCTCACGTTGAGTATGAGACTGAGAATCGTCACTATGCCCACGTCGACTGTCCCGGCCATGCCGACTATGTCAAGAACATGATTACCGGCGCCGCCCAGATGGACGGCGCGATTCTGGTCGTCAGCGCCGCCGACGGCCCGATGCCGCAGACCCGTGAGCACATTCTGCTCGCCCGTCAGGTCGGGGTGCCGAATATTGTCGTGTTCCTGAATAAAGCCGATATGGTTGATGATGAAGAACTGCTTGAACTGGTGGAAATGGAAGTGCGCGAGCTGCTCTCCGATTATGATTTCCCCGGTGACGATATTCCGATTATTGCCGGCAGTGCCTTAAAAGCCCTGGAATGTGATGGACCCGGTGATTCTGAAGAGTGGAAATGTATCGGTGATTTGATGGACGCGGTTGATTCCTACTTCCCGGAACCGGAACGCGAAGTTGATAAACCTTTCCTGATGCCGGTTGAAGATGTTTTCAGTATCTCCGGTCGCGGGACCGTGGCCACCGGCCGGGTTGAGCGCGGCGTTATCAAGGTTGGTGAAGAAGTTGAGATTGTCGGCATCCGCGAGACCGATAAAACGGTCTGCACCGGGGTTGAGATGTTCCGTAAACTGCTGGATCAGGGTCAGGCCGGTGATAATGTCGGTATCCTTTTGCGCGGAAAAAAACGGGAAGAGATTGTCAGGGGCCAGGTTCTGGCGGCGCCCGGCAGCATTACCCCGCATACCAAATTTAAAGCCGAAGTCTATATCCTGACCAAGGAAGAGGGCGGCCGTCATACCCCGTTCTTCAAAGGCTACCGGCCGCAGTTCTATTTCCGGACTAC
>WFRP01000061.1 GCA_015486505.1 Pseudomonadota bacterium
ATTCAGCCAAATTTTACCCCCCACCTTCTGGAGGGGGCGGGGGTGGTTTTTCGTAAGCGGTTGCGGAAACGATTTCGTTGTTTTTCGGAAGCGAGCGGGAGCCCATTAGTGCCTTACAGGTTATTTTCTTGTTTTTTTCGACAGCTTTTTTCAACTGTAAAAACAAGAAAATGTTCTGATAAGAGTACTTATTTGCGGGCCGGTAACTTTCTTCTGGGTTGCGGGATTTGTTCCCGCATTAGTACCTTACAGGTTATTTTCTTGTTTTTTTTCGACAGCTTTTTTCAACTGTAAAAACAAGAAAATGTTCTGATAAGAGTACTTATTTGCGGGCCGCAAAGGCCCGATTGGGTTGCGGGGATTGTTCCCGCATTAGTACCTTACAGGTTATTTTCTGCACCAAAAAACAAGATTTAATAATCAGAAAATGTTCTGATAAGAGTACTTATTTGCGCCCAGCGGAAGTGCCCCTGGGGTACGGGCCAGTAACTTTCTTTTGGGTTACGGGATCTGTTCCCGCATTAGCATTGCAACTGTTTGAGCGTAAGCGAGTTTTGCAAGGCGGGCGCAGCGAGCTTAAAGGAAAAACAGAAATCTTAACGCCGAGCGGAGAAAAACCGCGCCCGACCCCGGATTCGGCTGAATAGTTACAAAGGAGAAAACTATGACAACTACTTACTGGATTCAGGGCGGCGGCTGCGGCGGCGACACAATGTCGCTGTTAAGCTCGGGGTTGCCGGATATTGCCGAACTTCTGCATTATCTGCAAATAGAGCCGCTCTGGCATCCGTCGTTTTCAATAATCTCCGCCGCCGAGCATGACAAACTGATAGAGCGGATTATCAACGGCCGGCAGGAGCTTGACATTCTTCTTATCGAAGGTGCCGTTATCCGCGGCCCGGACGGCACCGGGATGTTTGATCAACACCGGGGCGAGCCGAAACAGACACTAATCCGGGCTCTGGCCCAAAAGGCAAATTTCGTGGTTGCCGTCGGAACCTGCGCCGCTTTTGGCGGTTTCGGCCCGGACACGGTTATTGACGCTTGCGGCCTGCAGTTTCGCCGACAGCAACGCGGCGGTTTCCTCGGCAGTGATTTTTTGAGCCGGGCCCGACAGCCGGTAATCAACCTCGCCGGCTGCCCCTGTCACCACGATATTATCATAGGCACCCTCTCCGCCCTGGCGCAGGGGGTAAAACTCAAACTCGATGAATTTCAACGGCCGCTGCAGTGGTTCGGAACCCTGGTGCACCAGGGCTGTACCCGTAATGAATATCATGAATACCGCATCGAAGAGTCTGAATTCGGGGAAATGGGCTGCCTTTTTTTCCACATGGGCTGTGCCGGGCCGCTGGTACCCGGCATCTGCAACAAACAACTCTGGAACCAGCGTTCATCCAAACCCCGGGCCGGAGTGCCCTGTTTCGGCTGTACCGATCCGGAATTCCCCAAATCAACACCGTTCTTCCAGACCCGGAATATTGAAGGCATTCCGCTTTCTCTCCCCAAAGGGGTCAGCCGGGCCCACTATATGGTTTATAAAGGCATGGCGGCGGCAGCGGCCCCGGAACGACTGAAACAGAGAACTTCAAGAGTATAAACCCCATAAATTTGAGTCCGAAAAATGACAATCATCGCAAAACGCATCAATATTCCCGTCAACCGCAGTGAAGGCGACCTTGAAATCAGTGTCGAAATTGAAAACAATGTCGTCGTTAACGCCTGGAGTTCCGGCACCATGTTTCGCGGTTTTGAGGAAATGATGATCGGCCGCGGCCCGCTTGACGGCCTGGTCATAACCCCGCGTATCTGCGGCATCTGCAGCCTGACTCATCTCTACGCGGCCGCGGAAGCCCTGGACGAACTTGCCGGCATCACGCCACCGGACAACGCTTTAAGATTACGCAACCTGGCCCTGATGTGCGAATGCATCCAGAGCGATTTGCGGCAGGCCGTCCTGATGTTTATGGCCGATTTTGCCAACCAGAAGGTTTATGCCGAACTTCCGTTGGCGGCGGAGGCTTTGCGCCGCTACAAACCATTGTCAGGGAAATCCGTGTTCAGCGTGATTAAAGAGAGTAAACGCCTGCTTGAAATCATTGCCATAATCGGCGGCCAGTGGCCGCACACCTCATTTATGGTTCCCGGCGGCGTCACCTTCCGCCCGGAGCTGCCTGAACTGCTGCAGTGCCGCATGATCTGCAGCCATTTTCACAACTGGTACGAGGAACAGGTTCTGGGCTGCTCCCTGGCCCGCTGGCGGGAGGTTGAAAGCTGCACTGATCTTGATAACTGGCTGGCGGAAAACCCGGCCCACGCGGGTTCGGAAGTCGGCTTTTTTATCCGTTTTTCCCGACAGGCCGGCCTGGATAAATTCGGCGGCGGCAACGATTGCTTTATCTCTTACGACAGTTTAAGATTACCCGAAAAAAGCTCGATCCAGGGTCAAAGCGGTCACCTGCTGCAAGCGGGTTTTGTCAAAAAAGAGAAACTTCATAAATTTGATTCGCGGCTTATCAGCGAAGATTTACGGCGAACCTGGTATAATTCACAATATCCGCCGCTGCATCCGGAAGACGGCGAAACCCTGCCCGGAATCCCCGTCATTAATGATGACGACCGTTATTCCTGGATAAAAGCCCCGCGTTATCAGGATATGGCCGCCGAAACCGGCCCGCTGGCGGAGGCGCTTATCGCCGATGACCAATTGATAAAAGATATTGTCAAAAACCAGGGCAGCAGCGTTATGGTGCGGGAGTTGGCCCGGCTGCTGCGCCCGGCCGTTTTTCTGCCGCCGATGGCAACCTGGATTGATGAATTGATTGCCGACCACGATGCTCCGTTCTATCATAAAGTCAAGGAGATACCGGACGGCAGCGGTTCCGGTATGATTCAGGCGGCCCGCGGAGCGCTGGGGCACTGGGTTGAAATCAGGAATCAGCGCATCAGCCGTTATCAGATTATCACCCCGACCGCCTGGAACGGCTCCCCGCGGGATACCGCCGGCCGGCGCGGCCCCTGGGAAGAAGCTTTGATCGGGACTCCGATCAAAGATGAACAGAACCCGGTTGCAGCCGGCCACGTGATCCGCTCCTTTGATCCCTGTTTAGTCTGCGCGGTACACACGATCTCCCGCCGAAAAAAAGCGGGACAACTAAATCTTGGTATTTAATTTGCCGACCAAAATAATCTGCATCGGAAACCGGCTTCAGGCCCAGGACGCGGCGGCCCTTAAAATTTATGATATTCTGCGGACCCGAAAACTACCGGAAAACTGCCGCCTGATTGAAGGCGGACTGGCCGGGCTTAACCTTCTTTCTCAACTTGAAGATGGCGGTCGTATAGTTTTTGTCGATACGGTAACCGGTTTCACCGGGCCCGGCCGGACCGTAATTCTCAGCGTCGAACAAGTTATCGCAACCTTTGAAAACGGCGGCTACGACCATGCCGCCGGTCTGCCCTACCTGCTGGCGATTCTGCCCCGGGTTTGCACCGGGTCGCTGCCGGAGGAAATCATTGTGCTCGGGATTGAATATGACGCCAACGGCGATCTGCTTAACGATAGCATATTCCTTGAAAAAACCGCTGATTTAACTATGAAACTTGCCCGAAACGGCTTAAAGGACAACCGGAAACAATGAACCCTGACCATAATAGCCCCGCGGCCCTTAAGGCTGAAAATGAGCTTCTGCGCCGGGAATTGAAGGTTGCCCGTGAAGCGGCTGACATCACCGCGGAACTGGTGGTTAAACAGTTTGAAGAGACCGAAAAAATGCTGCAGCGGGTTCAGGCCGCCAACGCCGCGAAAGGCAATTTTCTCGCCCGCATGAGTCATGAAATCAGAACCCCGATGAACGGTATTATCGGTTTATCACATCTACTCAAAAAAACTCCCCTCAACCCGCAACAGACAGGCTATATTACCAATATCTTAAACTCAACTGAAACCTTGCTGAGTTTAATTAATAACATCCTCGATTTTTCCAAAATTGACGCCGGCAAACTTGATCTCGAAAAAATTCCTTTCAAACTGCAGGAAGTTTTAGACAACCTTTACGGTATTGTCTACCTGCAAATCGCAGAAAAAGGGCTTGAGCTCGACTTTATCATTGCCCCCGACATCCCGGAAATACTTATCGGCGACGCTTTACGCCTCAATCAAATTCTTCTGAACCTGATCAGTAACGCCATAAAGTTCACTGAGGCCGGTAAAATCATGGTCTCGATCAACCTCGACATTCTCCATAAACACGATGTCAGGCTCCGGTTTTCAGTTTGCGACAGCGGTATCGGCCTGCCGCCGGAGCGGATTGAACACCTATTTAAACCTTTCAACCAGGCTAACGAGACCACTACCCGCAAATATGGCGGCACCGGGCTGGGCCTGACGATCTGCAGGGAACTGGTTGAAATGATGGGTGGCCAAATCCATGCTGAAAGCGCCCCGGGCCAGGGTTCCGACTTTATTTTTACGGCCTATTTCGGATTACCCTATAGTGACGCTGCCGCGGCCCCGAAAAACCGGAGCCTGGCAAATTCGCACCCGGCACAAGAACCGGAATCCCGACTGCGGGGGATAAAAATTTTACTGGTCGAAGACAATCCCATTAACCGCGAGATCGCCACCGCCTTCCTGAAAGATCTCGGGATTAGCGTTGCCGTTGCTGAAAACGGCCGGGCCGGGGTAAAGGCGGCCCTGAGTAACGCTTTCGACCTGGTGCTGATGGATATTCAGATGCCGGAAATGGATGGGCTTGAAGCCGCCCGGCGAATCCGGCGGCAGATTAATTCCCGAACCCTGCCTATCGTCGCCATGACCGCGCACGCCACGAACGAAGACCGGCACAAAAGCCTTGAAGCCGGTATGAATGAGCACATTAATAAACCCATAGACCCGATCGAATTACACCGGGTACTCACAGATCTGCTGCCTGAGCATCGGCCCAGCCTGCGCGCCCCCTCAGATTTCGACGACCGCCGGAAAGAGTATCCGGCGGAACGACGGCAGCCGGATCTGCCGGCAATCCCGGGGCTGGATTTCGATGAAGCCTTAAAGCGGACAAACTACAAGCCGGAACTGCTTAAACGCCTGCTTAAGGATTTCCAGATAAACTTTTCCGATACTGCGGGCCGGTTAAAAAAATACCGCAGTGCCCGCGAACAGACTAAACTCAAAGAACTTCTGCATACCTTAAAAGGCGTGACCGGTCATATCGGCGCCCGGGATATCAACCGCCTTACGCTCGCGTTGGAAAACTCATTGGAATCAGCCCCGGCCGAATATTGTGACAAACTGCTGGAACAATTATACTTACAACTTGAAACCCTGCTTGAGGGCATCGCCGAAAATCCGGATCTTGCCGCTTCAAGCCCGGAATCTGAGGACAAAAACCAGACGGCAGCCAAAAGCTGCGATCCGACCGCAACCATCAAGACATTAAAACTTCTGCAAACCAAACTCAGCAAAAGTGAACACATTCCGGACAGTCTCATCCGCCAGCTTAAAAAAATCCACCTGCCGCCACATATTTCAGATAATAGTGATAAAATCATTGCACTCATCGAAGATATAGAATATGATTCGGCAACAGATGAGCTTAGGCAGTTGCTCAAAAGCCTGACGCGGAGGCACTGATGCGGTGATAAATCCCGCAACCCAATCAAGCCTTTTCGGCCCGTACCCAGAGGCACTTCCGAGGGTCGCAAATAAGTGCTCTTAACGGAACAGGATGAAAAATAATGTCCCCACCAGTTCAGGAACGTATTCTGATCGTTGATGATGAGAAAATAAATCTCAAGATCCTCGCCGACCTGCTTCAGGACAGATATACATTAATCCTGGCCCAGAACGGCACCCGGGCGCTTGAACTGGCCACCGGCAAGGATCCGCCGGATCTGATTCTGCTGGATGTCGTAATGCCTGAAATAAACGGCTACGAAGTGCTCAAACAACTTAAAGACAACCCGGTCAGTCACAAAATCCCGGTTATATTTGTCACCGCGTTGAACTCCCCGGAAGAGGAAGAGAAGGGCTTGCGTCTCGGTGCGGTTGACTATATAATCAAACCTTTTTCGCCGCCAATTGTCCGTATGCGGGTACGAAATCATCTCCGCTTTCTCCGACAGTACCGACTTGTAGAACAACTTGCCTTGCTCGACGGCCTCACTGAGATACCGAACCGGCGCCATTTCGACGAAGTTTTCAAGCGCGAATACGCCCGGGCGCAACGAAATGAAACGGCGCTCTCCATCGCCATGGCTGATGTCGATTTCTTTAAACAGTATAACGATTTTTACGGCCATGCCATGGGCGATACGGTGCTTCAGAAAATTGCCAAGGCCCTGCAGGAAAGCCTGAAACGACCGGCGGATTCAGTCGCCCGTTACGGCGGCGAAGAATTTATTATGATCCTTCCTGAAACTGATGTAATTTCAGCCTCCGCGGTCGCCGAGCGCGCCCGCCGCGCCATATCCGGGCTTAATATCAGCCATGCTCGATCAAATGTGGCCGATTACGTTACCATCAGTATCGGTCTTGCCACCGGTTTCCCCGGCCCGGGCGCTTCACCGGAGGAGATCATGCGACAAGCCGACCAAAATCTCTACCGGGCCAAACATAACGGCCGGGATCAGGTAATCGCCTAAACCAGATATGAAGTCGGGAGGGCGATTTTTCTCCGCCGGACGTTAAGATTTAGAAACAAAAAACCACCCGGCAACTGTTTGAAATTTATTGAAATCTCAAACAGCCACCTGAGTGGTTTATATTTTGCTGGCGTCCCCAAGGGGATTTGAACCCCTGTCGCCGCCGTGAAAG
>WFRP01000062.1 GCA_015486505.1 Pseudomonadota bacterium
AATGGGGCTTTTAAGTAACTGTTTGTAAATAATTGAAATTATTAAAATTTTATCTGTGTCTATCCGTGTCCATCTGTGGTTCAAGCAAAAAATAGAAACCACGGATGAACGCAGATTAACACAGATTTAGTTCCGCTCACGTTACTTGTATCTATGTGGCCGCGATAGCGGTCTGGGATGCTTCTAAACTCCGGTGGAAAAGCGGTGGCGATTTCCGGAGAATGGGCCCAACCGAGGCTGGCGCCGACAAACAGCAGCAGGAGCACAATCAAAGTAATAATTGATAGAGATTTATTTGTATTTTTGCGCAGTTCTAGATAATCCCCCCCGTTTACAGAGAGAATCTGGCCGGTAATGTATGAAGCTTTGTCGGAACAGAGAAAGGCGACCGCGTCGGCAACCTCCTGTGCCTGGCCGAAGCAGTTAAAGAATTCAGCCGGCGGAATAAAGTTTTGGCGGAAGAGAACCGGCAGATGCAGCCGGAGATTAAGTTACTGCAGGATGCATTGAATATGCAGGCCCGAATCCCGCCGGCTTCAGGTCGGTAAGCCGAATGCAGATAGATCCGTACTTAAGCGATAAAGGTTTTACTGGCGGGTCAGGGCGCGGTAGATGCGGGGGAGTTTGTCGGGGAGTTGTTTGACGTCGGCGATGACGGTGTGGTGAACATCGCCGTAGAGATTATCGAGGTGGGCGGAATTGCTGGTATTGACGGTGATTGCGTGGACGTGGATGAAGGCGCTGCGGCTTTCGCGGATGGCGCTGCGGCTGTCGGCAATCGCGTATTCATTGCTGTAATCCTGATCGTTGGGCAGACCGTCGCTTAAAACAATCATCAATTTAATTCGCGCCGGATAGCTTTTAAGGGCCTGGGCTCCATGGCGGATGGCCGGGCCCATCCGCGTATTTTTCTCGGGCCGGATGCCGCCGATGCGGCCCTTGACTTCATCATTTAAGGGCTCGGTGAAATCCTTGAGATAGAAAAACTCGGTTGCCAACCGGCCGGAGCCGGAGAAACCGGCTAAAGCGTAACCATCGCCGACCCGCTCCAAAGCCTCGCAGAAAAGTACCAGCGCCTCTTTTTCCACCGCGAGAATCGATTTACCGGAGCCGTCCCGCACCGGTTTCCGGGTCGATGAGGAGAGATCGACAAGAACGAAAACAGCGACATCCCGATCGACTTTCAGGCGTTTGCGATAGAGGCGCTCATCCGGCGTGATCCGCATTTTCCGATCCAGCGCGTATTCCAGCAGGGCATCGTAATCAAAAGCATCGCCTTCAGGCCAGTGCCGCAGAATCTGAATGGCTTCGGGCCGGATCAACTCAAAATTACGCCGGATACGGTGAATCAGGCCGAAGTTTTCGGCAATCGCCCGCTGATAAAATTCCGCGTCGCCGGCAACCCGGCGCTGTTCCAGGAGCTTGACGTGGTTTTTGAGATAGTCATTGAGCCTAAAATCCCATTCATCATACCAGAAAGTCGGCACCGGTTCGCCAAGCTCGGCGGCTGCATTTGCGGCTTCCGCTTCGGGGAGCAACTCTTTTAAGTCGATTTCCGACGGCAGTTTCTTAATTTTTGTCCCGGCCCGGTTGCGCAGCTTGCCGGAACGCTCGAGCAGCTGTTGCAGCAGCTCCGGCGTCAGCACCAGATTTTCATTATTGAGAATATCTTTCAAGAGGCTCTTATCAACTTCAGCGCCCTGCTCTGCCAGTTTTTCCCGCCAGAGATGGGCTTTCCGCTCGTTTTCCTGATGCGCAAGATAAACCAGATCAAAACGTAAGCGCCGCTGAAACGGTAACTCATATTCAACGAAAGTGTCTAAAGCCGTCGCTCCTAAGATTTTCTCCACCCGCGGATAGACCGCCGCCACCCAGTCGGCCGCCGCTGAGACCGCGGCGGCAGGGTTTTTAAGCGGGGCCGCCGCCGTAATTAAATCGCGGCATTTTCCGGCAATTCCGGCCGCCGAATCCGGGCCGCGCCCCGATTGAAAGCCGCCCGCAACCATTTCTGTATAAAGATAAGCCGCCAGCCGGGCGCCCGGAAGAAGTGTTTCGTTGTTTATCTGGAGGAGACCGGTGATCAATATAGCCCGCCGGGCGAATCCGGGATAATAGCGTTCGAGAAAAGCGCTTATCCGGGAAAATTCCGCCAGATTAAAAAGTTTTTCCGCGAGATCAGGCCGGGGGAAAAGTGCAAAAAAGGTGTAATAATCGGAATAGCGGAAGGCTTCCGGCGGCCCGGCGGCGGCGGTACAATTAATTTCCGCCGGCGGTTTCAGACGCTGCCACTGCTTAAGATCAAAGGCAAAGCTCTGCGCTTCAATCGCCGCCAGTTCCAGACCGGCCAGCAGACGATAATACTTCTCATTCTCTTTTACATTATCACCAATTTCCATCTCCGCCGGCAGATAGATCTTTTCCCCGTCGGTAGAACTGACTGTTTGACAACTGAACGGGCTTCGGGGAATTTCTTTCAGCGAGCGCACGGAAACTGCGCGGCCGCTGCGGGCGTTAAGATAGCGATGCAGGGAAGTTAACTGCGAAGTCAGCGGCGCCATCGTCTGCAGCTTTTGACAAAGCTCGCGCCCGGCAATCGCCTCCAACCCGAGAAACCGGCTCCGGCGCTCGCCCTGATCCGCGCCGGCCAAAGCCGCCGCGACAAACTCTTTAAGCTGCGGCTCTTTAAGAAAACGGAGGCCGCGCTCAAGCCCGCGCAGGAAGGCGGGCGCCAGCTGCCGGTCAACCGCGATTACCCGCTCCAACTGGCCCGCCTGCCAAAGCTGTTTGTCCGGCATAAAACCTTTAATCCCGGTCACCAACCGTTCAACCAGGCGCACCAGCTCTTTCTCAACCACTCCCTGTTGCAGGGCGGCAGCGATCATACGGGCGAAACTTATCCCCAGTTCGGGCCCGCCGATTTTTAATAATGCCAGAACCCCGTTGCTCACCTGCCCCAAAGGATAGGGTCCCCAGGCACCGATATCACGAAAGAAACCCAGCGTTAAATCATAGAGCAATTTATCATCGGCAGCGCAGATTACAACAAATTTTTCCGCCGCCGAACGCGCCAGCACCGGCGTTGTCCGCCCGGCTTCGCTCACGGCGGCAAGGTAGAGATCAAGGCTTGAGCCTTTATTTTCTTCAAGCAGCGTGCAACAGCCGCTGATCACCGCGGCCGCGACTTCCGGGTTACGCTCAAGCCGGCTTGCGACCAGGGTTGCAATATCTTTGACAATGCCTGGAGCAGGCCGCGGCTTAAAATCTTCCAGCGCCAGGCGCAGTTTCTCGCCTGCAGCCGGGTCAAGCTGAAAAACCGGGTCAAGCAGAGTAAGGATAGTTAAGGTATCAGGGCTTGTTTCAGGAGGCATAGGTTGGCCTACAGAAAAATATCGGAGATAATCTCATCTAAGGTCAACAGCAGGCCGGGGTCGTCGGTCAGAGGCTGGGCGATGGCGATTTTGCAGGCCCGGGCCGGAATGATGCCGCGGCGGATAAGCTGGCCGGCGTAGATCAGAAGCCGGGTTCCGGCCCCTTCGGCCAGGCCCTGTTCGCGGATCTGGCGGATTTTCCCGGCAAGATGGACCAGCCGGGTTGCCATTGCCGGGTCGATTTGGCTCTCTTTAGCGACAATCTCGCTCTCGGCCTGAGCTTCGGGATAATCAAATTCCAAAGCGACAAAGCGTTGCCGGGTGCTCTGTTTCAAATCTTTTAAAACCGACTGATATCCGGGATTATAGGAAATCACCAACTGAAAATCGGGATGGGCCTTAACGACTTCGCCGCGTTTGTCGATCGGCAACAGCCGCCGGTCGTCGGCCAGCGGATGAATGACTACGGTCGTATCCTTGCGGGCTTCGACAATTTCATCAAGATAGCAGATCGCTCCGCCGCGCACCGCCTGAGTTAAGGGGCCGTCCATCCAGACGGTTTCATCGCCGGTCAGAAGATAGCGCCCGACCAGATCCGCGGCAAAGAGATCTTCATGACAGGAGATTGTTATCAGGGGCCGCTTAAGCCGCCAGGCCATATATTCGACAAAGCGGGTCTTGCCGCAGCCGGTCGGCCCTTTCAGCATCAACGGCAGATGTTCACTGCAGGCCGCCTGATAAAGTTCAACCTCATCGGCCACCGGCAGATAGAAAGGCTCAGCATTGATAAGATAATCACTTAAAGGTTTTGCCGCCAACATAATAATCTACTCCCGGTAAAACAAGATGGAAAAGGGGTAACAAAAGTATTTTTCAGCACTGCAAACGAGACAAACTCGTAAAATGTCAAAATACTTGATGGCCAAGTAAAAAGTTGCATATGCACCCCAAGGGCACTGCCTCGCGGCGCTCACGGCGAAGGGAACGCAACAGATGAAGAGTTTTTACAACACCCTCAAACAAAGAATATATACCTTAACAAAAGCACCAGAGCGCAGAGATGCAGGGCTAAGCCGGTGCTGCGGAATTTGCCGCTGAAGATTGAGAGAATCGAATATGAAATAAAACCGAAAGCGATGCCGTCGGTAATGCTGACGCTTAACTGCATAACCACAATCGTCAGAAAGGCGGGAATTGCCTCGGCCGGGCTCTGCCAGTCAATCTCTTTAACCCCTTTCATCATCAGAACGCCGATAATAATCAAAGCCGGTGAAGTGATCGGATAAAGGGTCAGGGTCTCAGAGACCTTGACACCGCCGCCGACAAGCTGAATCAAAGGATAGAAAAACGGGGTTAAAAGCAGCAGAATGCCGGTAACAACCGCCGCCAGCCCGGTCCGGGCCCCGGCCTGGATGCCGGCTGAACTTTCAACATAGCTGGTGATCGTTGAGGTTCCGAGCAGGGCTCCGGCAACGGTACCGCCGGCATCAGCGAGCAGCGCGTTGCGTTTTATCGCAAATTTACCCTCTTGCACGAGTCCGGCGGCCGGGGCGACTCCGATCAGGGTCCCCAGGGTATCAAAGATATCAAGAAAGAGAAAGGTCGCGATTATGATGATCATATCAAGGCTGAAAAAACCGCTGAAATCAAAATGACAAAAGGTCGGCGCCAAACTCGGCGGCGCCGAGAAAACCCCGTGGAATTTGACCATGCCGACCCCCAGCGCGATAATCGTGGTGGTCACTATGCCCCAAAGCGTCGCCCCGGTGATTTTGCGAACATAAAAAATCGCGGTCAGCGTTAAACCGGCCAGCGTCACCAGTACCGGCAGGCTGCCAAGATCGCCCAGACCGACATAAGTGCCGGGCTTATTAACAATAATCCCGCCCCATTCAAAACCGACCAGCGCAATCAGAAGACCGATGCCGCAGCCGATGGCATTGCCTAAAGATTTCGGAATGGCGTCAATAATCTGGTGCCTGATCGAGGTTAACGAGAGGATAAAAAAGAGAATTCCGGCGCTGAAAACCGCGGTCAGCGCCTGCTGCCAGCTGACTCCCATACCCAGAACCACGGCATAGGCGAAATAGAAATTATGGCCCATCCCCGGGGCTAAAGCAATCGGATAATTGGCTAAAAGACCCATCAGGATACAGGCAAAAGCGGAACCGATACAGGTTGCCATCAAAACCGCGCCGAAATCCATTCCCGCCGCCGACAGCACCGCCGGCTGCACAAAAACGATATAGACCAGCGCCAGATAAGTCGTAGCCCCGCCCAGCAGTTCACGATTAAGATTGGTACCGTGGGCCGATAACCTGAAATAACGCTCCAACATCATTTACATAGCCTCCCGACTTTCAGCGATACGCCCAAACCAACCGAACCCGCCCCTTAAAGCCGGGCAACAAACCGGTTTGGCCCCTTGTTTCAAGCCTGAATTTACCTTTTGACCAGCATCCCGTCGCGGGACAAACGGTCAACCACCCCTTTACCAAAACTTTCAACCAATCTGTAATCCGGGCGCACCGCCGGTACTTTAGTTGACAATTTCATCACCAGAACGCGATCCTGAACACTGTAAAGATCAGTCTCCAGATTGTAAATCGATGTCGTGCGCATATCCGAACCCACCTGGCAGGGCGAGAGCGCGTATCTTTGATTCTGCCGATAATCACTGTCCCAACTGCTGACACAGGCACTGTTCATATTCAGGCTGCTCTCTTCGGAATAAGCTGAAATCTTTGAAATCATCACCCCGTCAAAACCATGTTCAGCCACAGCTTTCTCGATGGCCGTCAACGAGGAACGGCCCCCGGCGGTTAATATTGAATAGGCCGCGGTGGCATTAATTCCGCGCTGTTTCAGATCCTGAACCTGGGCCAATTCACTCATCCGGCAAACCTCTTCATCAAGGAATTGACTGATAACCAGGATATTTGTAAAAGGTTTTCCCTGATAATCCGGATTACGCCAACTGCCGGTAATCTTCGTGGTCGAACAGGCAAACAGACTAAAACCAATTAAAACCGACACCAGCAGCAAACTCATTTTTTTCTTCATATTCGCACCTTCTAAATAACTGTTTGTAAGCAATTGAAATCATTAAATTTTTATCTGTGTCTATCCGTATCCATCTGTGGTTCAAGCAAAAAATAGAGTAACTATTCAGCCAAATCCGGGGTCGGGCGCGGTTTTTCTCCGCTGGGCGCAAATAAGTACTCTTGTCAGAACATTTTCTGATTACGAAAAACCACCCCCGCCCCCTCCAGAAGGTGGGGGGTAAAATTTGGCTGAATAGTTACAAAATAGAAACCACAGATGAACGCAGATTAACACAGAGTTAGTGCCTCTTACGTTACTTGTATATATGTGGCCGCGATAGCGGTCTGGGAGGCTTTTTACGTTAATTTAATCATTTTCAGTTGATGGTTCATCTGTGGTCGGGGTCGTTTTGTGGCCGGCAAGATATTTAATAATCTGGCTCGGTTTCAGTTTCCGGCTGGCCGGGCCGGTACGGATATAAAACTCCTCCGCTTCACCTTTTTTAAGAAAGGCCGGGATATCGGAAGCGTGACAACGAATTTCAACGATCTTTTTGCCGGCAATTTCAATAATGGAAAAATAAATAAAGCGGGAAAATTCCAAACCGATGTGAGTACTTATCAGGCTGTCAATATGACGCAGACATTTATCATCATTAGTGAAGTTGTCACGCTCAAGACCGGCAATCGTGCCATCGTCTTCAACTCCGATCAATAAAACCCCACCTGAGGTATTGAGAAAGCCGACCACCCCCTTAAGCCAGGCAATCTCGATCTCTTTACCGGCCCTGTCTTTATTCAGATTCCAGCGCACGGTGGCCTTGAATTCCAGGCGTTCACTCTCTCCGGCCTTAATCAAGGCAAAAATCCGCTGACTCGGATCCTCGGCCGCCTCACGCTGCAATTCATCTTCAACCAGACGAAAATTTTCGCGGCGTAAATCCTCCAGCGAGCGTAAATGCCGATGCACAAAAGAAAAAGAAAGCAGAAAAAGTATAAACCCCAGGGCAAAAACCAGCATCGGCATCCGGAAAAAGGTTACCGGATAATCGGCTATCTCCAGGATATCACGCTCCGGCACGACCAGCACCATCCAGATTTTACGGCCCCCGATTTCGAGAACCGCGAATCCGGCCCACCAGGACAGCCCTTCCGCCCGAAAGGAAAAAATCTGTTCCGTTTTTTCCGATGAGCGCTGCCATCTGGCAAAAGCGGGGCTGAATTTATCCTTAATTTTTTTTTCCAGAACCAGCAAATCAGCATCAGATTTTTGGCAGTCTCCCAGGGAACCGCCCAGAACCCGGCCATCCTCCGAAACCATAAAAGCCTGACCGTCAGGGCCCAGTTCCAGCTCAGACAGCCAACTCAAGGAGTCACAGAGTTTAATATCGAAAGCAACCACGAAAGTTTCCAGCTCTGCCGCTGATTTGGCCCGGTCAACCTCAGCCGACGCCGCCGGAGCGGACCAGCGCAGCGCGGCGGTAATCCCGATCTGTCCATCAGCGCTGAAATGATAGGGCTTGGTCCAGAAAATTTTATCAGGATCCGCAGCGGCCAGCGCGCCTTTGTACCAGGGCCGCTGCCGGACATCGTAATCACCGGCAACAAAACTGCCGGCATCATCCGGCGCGTCCCCATCTGCCCATTTATGCCAAAGCACCTTACCCGGCCAGACCGCGGGATCGCTGCTGCGGCTTTGCCAGGAATTATTCCTGTGCCGCAGATAATAGCTCTGCCCCTTGTCATTGCCCATAACCAAAGCGTAAATCTGCGGTATGTTTTTTAGAATCGGCGTAAAATAACTATCGACCTGCGCCCTGTTTTCGAGCTTAAAGCCGTGCTCTTTGCCCCATTCCCGGGCAATTTTAAGGTTGGTGACCACCGGCTCAACGAAACTGTTAAATTCAACCCGTTTTTTATAGGAAAGTTCCGTCACCCAGGCCCGAAAAAGACTCTCCTTCGCCTGCAGCGACTGATACAGGGTTAACCCGGAAACGGCCAGAGCAATCAGCAATATCAACCAGGGCACAATCCGTAAAAAGCTCTGAACCCGGGAAAAAGAGGCGTGCACCTTATCTCTTCTTGTCATTATCATTTCAACCTGTCAACGGCCGGCAAAGACAGCGATTACATAAAAATAGCAAAAAAACCGCAAAAACGGTCGCGAATATAGCGCAATAAACTGATTTTAGCAACTCCTTAAAACTCATCTCCCGGCCGGCGTCTGCCGGCAAATGCTTATTGCATTAAAATCTTTAACCGTGTTAAAAACGATGCTGACTCAATATCAGGAAATTCAACAAATACCCATAAGTCAAGCCTGATCCCCAAACTTAATGATTAAAAAACGGAAAGCCTGCCATTTTCATGGAATTAAACTCTATTTTGCCGGGGACTGGGAGGAAAAGCTTAAGGAGATCGGCCTGGTTCAGGGCCGGCGCTGGGATCGGCTGGCGCCGGGTGAGTGCGTCAATGAAAGTCGCAGAGTCAATACCTATCGTGTCATATTAAAGGGTGGCGAAACCGTTTTTTTCAAGCGCTACCTTTACTTTGACCGGCCCTTAAAATTTTTCCTCAAGCCAGGTCCGGCCACGGTCGAAGTTTACTCCTACCGGACAATGGCGGCAATCGGCATTCCCGCAGCCGAAGCACTGGCCGTCGGCGAAATGCGCATCGGCGGGGCCTTGTGCAGTTGCTTTATTGTCACCCGGGAAATTCCGCGCACTCTCAGTTTAATTGATTACGCCCTGAATGAGTGGCGTTACCTGCCCGCGGCCCAACGCCGCCGGGCCGCCACATTTATCGCGGCGCATATCTGCCGGGATTTTCAGAAGATGCACCGGCATAACTTCTTCCATTTCGACCCGAAATGGCGTAATATCCTGATTCGCAGGGATGAAACCGACAAAAGTACGATCCAGGGCCTCTGGTGGATTGACAGCCCGCGCGGGAGAGTACTTTCCGGCCGCCGGCACGATTACGGCATGATTTATGACCTGACGAATCTGGGCCGCAATGCTCTCTCCTTCTTGAGCCGCAGCCAACGCTTACGCTTTCTCTACGCCTACTGCGGCCCGCAAACCGGTCGCCGGGAAATCAGAAGAATTGTAAAAGAGATCAACCGGCGGCTGCAGCGCAAACCCGTCCGGCTCTATCCTAAGCCGCAGCGGCAACCGAATTTTTAACAACTTGATGCCCTCGTAAAAACACTGAGAAATAATTTTCAATCACTATTTGTTGTGATTGCAGACATTCAAAATCACAACACATTGTGCCTGGAAATCTTGAGAAATACTTCTAAGTAACGGTTTGTAACTACTTGAAATTATTAAAATTTTATCTGTGTCTATCCGTGTCCATCTGTGGTTCAACCAAAAAATAGAAACCACAGATGAACGCAGATAAACCCAGACTTAGTACCTTACAGGTTATTTTCGGTTTGAAAAAACAAGAAAATGTTCTGATAAGAGTACTTATTTGCGGGCTACAAAGCCCTGTTTGGGGTGCGGGGTTTGTTCCCGCATTAGTACCTTACAGGTTATTTTCTGCAC
>WFRP01000063.1 GCA_015486505.1 Pseudomonadota bacterium
ATGAAACTTATCCGCCGCTACCCCAATCTTGTCGTCTTTCGTACTTTTTCCAAAATGTACGCCCTGGCCGGGCTCCGGATCGGTTATCTGGCCGGGTCAATGGATGTAGTTGACATCATCCGCCGTACCTGTGTCGTCTATTCGGTCAACACCTTAGCCCAGAGTGCGGCACTTAAAGCCCTTAACGACGACCAGCATATTTTACGCACCCGGGAGCATATTAAAGCGGAAAAAGCTAGGCTCCTGCCGCACTTAAAGAGTTTAGGTCTTGAATATCAGTCCGGCGAAGGCTGTTTTGTCATGATCAAACTGCCGTTAAGTGATACTCTGGCCTACCGTAAACTTATGGGCCGGGGGGTAATGATCCGCAGCATGACCGGCTTTCGCTACCCCAACTGGATTCGCGTCAGTATCGGCGCAACCGCGGCAATGACAGCTTTTGCTGATGCTTTAACCGAATTGATTAATTCTCATAAAGGAATCACCTGAAAAATGAGTGCTGAAATCTGCCAGATCGGTAAAATTACGCCCCGGGCCGACGCTCGGGCCAAGGTTACGGGCCGGGAGAAATACACAGCTGATCTCTACAGTAAAGATCAGCTCTGGGCCGGGGTCAAAAGAGCCGGCAGCGCCCACGCGAAGCTTTTAGAGATTGACATTGACAAAGCCCGGGAGTTGCCCGGCATCGTTAAGGTACTCACGCACAAGGATATAAAGGGCAGTAACCGTCAGGGGGTCGTCCGCAAAGATCAGCCGGTCCTGGTTGATGACCGCATCCGTCACGCCGGCGATGCCGTGGCCCTGGTTGTGGCCGAAAATCAGCAAGACCTTAAAAAAGCGCTGGAGCTGATCACCTTTACCAGCACTCCGCTGCCCGGGATTTTCACCTTCGCCGCCGCTCTTGATAAAAACGCGCCGCTGATCCATCCGGATCATCCTTACGGTAATATCCTGCTCCAGGGTAAACTTGAAACCGGTATGGGTGCCGCCGCCTTTAAGGATTGCGCTTTTGTCGTCGAAGCCTCTTTTACGGTGGCCCCGCAGGAGCACGCCTACCTTGAAACCGAATGCGGCTTTGCAATTTACCGGGACGAGATACTCGAAATTACCGCCTCCACCCAGACCCCGTTCCGGGACCGCAGTGAAACCGCTGAAGCCCTGGGGCTGACCCTCGATCAGGTCAGGATTATTGCGCCTTATCTCGGTGGCGCTTTCGGCGGCAAGGACGGCATTACGGTCCAGACCCTGCTCGGCCTCGCCGCTTTAAACTGTCCCGGCCGGCCGGTCAAAATGTGGTGGAATCGGGAAGAGAGTTTAACCGCCTCCGCCAAACGGCATCGGGCCGAGCTTAAATATCGCCTCGGCGCCGATAAAGACGGCACCTTCAGGGCCCTGCAGGTTGCAGTTGATTTTGATACCGGCCCTTACGATCATTTAGGCGGCGTGGTTCTGGCGCTGGGTTTAGAACATGCCGGCGGCCCCTACCGGATTCCCCATACCTTGATTAAAGGCCGCTCGATCTACACCAATAATCCGGTCGGCGGCGCCTTTCGCGGTTTCGGCGTGCCTCAGGTGGCCGCGGCCATGGAGCAGATGGTCGATATGATGGCGGCCGAAACCTACCTTTCACCGCTGGCGATCCGCTGTAAAAACGGACTCCGGCGCGGCGATAAAAATCCCCTCGGGGTTACCCTGCAAACCTCGACCGGCCTGCTTGACTGCCTTGGGGAAATCGAGCAGCACCCTTTCTTTAAGGAAGCTGCAACCTGGAAAGATGAGAGCCCGCCCGGCAAACTCCGGGGGGTCGGTATGGCGGCGGTTATGCACGGCCTGGGTTACGGGCCGCTGGTCCCGGATATTGCCAATGCCAAACTTGAATTGAGCCGCGCCGGAAAATTTATCATCTATTGCGGGGTCGTTGATATGGGCCAGGGCAACGCGACGACCTATCAGCAGATTGCCGGCGATATTCTGAATCAAAACCCGGACGGACTTGAATTAATTCAGCCCGATACCGCCCGCACCTTGAATTCCGGCTCCTCCTCGGCCAGCCGCACGACCTACACCTTCGGCAACGCTTTGCTCGGCGCCGCCCAGAATTTCAAAAAACGCCTCTGCCAGAAGGC
>WFRP01000064.1 GCA_015486505.1 Pseudomonadota bacterium
ATGCATGTCTAAGCCAATAACAGGAAAAACTCACGTCGGCGAACGGCGAGAAAAGCGTCCAAATGGCGATATTTACGTCTTTGAGCGAATGTCACCGACGACCTGAAACTGTCTTCTTCTTAGTGGTTTGAAAATGTAACTCAAACAGACCCCTATCTTTTTATTTTCTTCCCCAAAAAATTTAAAAAATCTTCTTCTTTCTCTTCTTCACCATATTCTTCCCTTTATAAAAATCTGGTCTCGTAGTTTTATGGGTCATCTTGGAGGTGACCAGTTGTATGAAACTATTGAGAAAGAAAAAATGTCGTCATTGCGGTAGCTTATATCGTCCAGATCCCCGTAATTACAAAAAGCAAAAGTACTGTTCCAAGCCTGAATGCCGCAAGGCCAGCAAGGCTGAAAGTCAACGAAAATGGGTGCAGAAAAATCCTGACTATTTTCGGGGGGCACAGAATGTTTTCAGGGTCCAGCAATGGCGTAAAAAGCATCCTGGCTACAGTAAAAGAAGACAAAATAAGTCTTCTTTGCAAGAAAACTCTGAAACGTTACAAGATTTCTTAATCGATAAAGATGAAGAAAAACAATCTCTTAAGGCTCATTTAGCGACATCTGCGTTACAAGATCTCTTAATGGCACAACCTGCTGTTTTAATTGGCTTAATAGCCCACTTAACCGGATCTGCGTTACAAGAGGACATAGCCGCCAGTATGGCCGGCATGTTAAAACTGGGGAACGATGTTCTTAATTCTTCCAATTTTAACCAAGGAGGCAGCTATGACACAGAAACAGCTCATCTGTCCGGAGAAAGTTCGCCGGGTACCGAAACAATTCAGTTGGGTCGATCACCGTCTGGTTCGTGATCACCTTATTGAACAATGCAGCCATCAGGCTCTGGCTCTCTATCTGTTCCTGATTACCGTCGCCGATCAGCAGGGTTTAAGTTATTATTCTGATCGCTCAATCAGTGCTCGACTGGCAATGGATTTAATTGTTTTACAGCAATCACGTAATGAGCTTATCGGGGCGAATCTGGTTGCTTATCGGAAACCTCTTTATCAAGTGCTGTCTTTGGAGCCGTTGAAGCCCGTCAGAGCACAAATGGCGAAGCCCCTGGCTGTCGGTCAAATTCTTAAGCAACTGGCTGGAGGACAATATGATAAGTTATGAACTATTCTGTAAAATAAAACATTACCGAGACCGTGACGGCCTAAACAAGAGCCAGATTGCCAAAGCCCTCTCTCTGGATTTAAGAACCGTCGAAAAGTGGCTTGGGGAAAAGCAGTTTCAGCAGAGAAAGAGCTCTTCAAGACCCAGCAAGCTGGATCCTTTCAAATCAAGTATTGTGATGATGCTGGAGACCCATCCCTATTCCGCCAAGCAGGTTTTTCAACGAATCCGGGAAGAAGGTTTTACCGGCGGCTACACGATTGTTAAAGATTACGTCTCCCGGATACGACCCCGAAAATCACCTGCCTTTCTAAAACTCGCTTTTGCTCCCGGAGAGTGCGCTCAGGTCGACTGGGGTTCTTTTGGTTCTATCGCCGTTGGCGACACCAGACGACGCTTAAGTTTTTTTGTTATGGTTATGTGTTACAGCCGGATGATGTATCTGGAATTTACGGTTTCGCAGACCATGGAACATTGGCTCTCCTGTCATCAGAATGCCCTGCAATTTTTCGGCGGCGTTCCGAAAAAAATCATGATCGATAATCTCAAGTCGGCGGTCATCAAAAGAGCTGTGGGTCAGGCTCCGGTCTTTAATCAGCGTTATCTTGATTTTGCCGATCACTACGGCTTCACTATTGCACCTTGCGGGGTCGCTAAAGGGAACGAGAAAGGTCGGGTCGAAAGCGGGGTCGGCTATATCAAGAAAAACTTTCTTGCCGGCTTAACCATGCCCGCACTGGAAGCCTTGCAGCGAGCCGGTCGGGAATGGTTAAGTACCATTGCCAATCAACGCATTCACGGAGAAACCCGAAAGAAACCAGCGGATCTTTTCGGCGAAGAACGTCTCAATCCATTACCGTCACAAGAGTATGATTGTGCCACCATTACTCAGATGCGGGCTTCAAGTCAGTTTCGTATCACTTTGGACAGCAATCGTTATTCGGTACCGGCCGAATATGCCAGCTGCAAATTGGCGGTCAAAATCTATCCCGACAGACTTTGCGTTTACGAAAAGAGTAAGCTTGTGGCCCGCCATCGGCGTAGCTATGACCGGCACCAGGATTTTGAAAATCCGGATCATCCCAAAGCGTTGCTGGCCCAACGCCGGAAAGCCCGCGACCAACAAATCCTTAAGCGTTTCCTCTCGATTTCAACAAAAGCTCAGACTTATTATCAGAAGCTGGAAGACCGCCGTATGAACCCTTTTGCCCATATCCGCAAGATCGTTGCCTTGAGCGAGATCTACGGCCCGGAAGCCGTCAGCCGGGCTATAGATGATGCCTTCACTTTTGCAGCCTTTTCCTGTGAATATATCGCGAATATACTGGAGCAGCGGGCAAAGGAAAGAAAGGAACCGGCCGCCTTGCACCTGACCCGCAAAGAGGATCTTCTCGAACTTGAGGTTGCAGAACCCAATCTCGAACTCTACAAATTATAAAGGAGAAAAATATGTCAAAGAACGCTCTCAGCCTGGAACAGCAACTGGACTATTTGAAACTTCATTACATGCGTGAGCAATACGATAAAACAGCTCAGCAAGCGAGCCGGAAAAAGTGGTCACACATCGATTTTCTCAGCAATCTGATTGCCGGAGAAGCGGCATCCCGATGGGATCGCTCTATCCAGCGACGCATCACCATGGCTCGCTTTCCCGTCATTAAGACTCTTGAACAATTTAGTTGGAGTTGGCCCAAAACTATTAATCGTCCAGCCATCCAACATCTTTTCCATCTGAATTTTATCAGCAATAAAGTGAATGTTATTTTTATCGGTGGCGTCGGGCTCGGCAAATCCCATCTGGCGACAGCAATTGGATACCAGGCCTGTCTCAAAGGACATTCGGTGCTCTTTACAACCGCCATCGACGTTATCAACGCCATGTCGGCGGCCCAATCCGCCGGTAACCTCAAAAATGAGCTCAAAAAATATTTGCGTCCCGAGCTTTTAGTCCTCGATGAATTAGGATACCTGCCCATCGATAAAACCGGAGCTGATTTGCTTTTTCAAGTTATCAGCCATCGCTACGAAAGAGGCTCAATTATTGTCACCTCAAATCGAGCTTTCAAACATTGGCCGGAAATCTTCAACAACGATTCTACCCTGACATCGGCACTGCTCGACCG
>WFRP01000065.1 GCA_015486505.1 Pseudomonadota bacterium
CATGTTGTTTATGACTCTGCCGGTATTGAACGAAAATTTGCTAAAGACCTGGAAGTCAACGAAGCAGTAAAGGTCTACGCCAAACTCCCCGGCTGGTTCAAGGTGCCAACGCCACTTGGAACCTACAACCCCGATTGGGCTGTTCTAGTTGAAATCGATGGCCAGGAGAAACTCTACTTTGTCGTCGAAACCAAGGGCAGCAACTGGTGGGACGACCTTCGTCACAAAGAAGGTGCCAAAATAAAATGTGCCGAAAAGCATTTTGAGGAATTAGCGATAGAGCAGAACCCGGCCAGATACATCAAGGCCACTAGTGTTGATGACATTATGCGCCACGGCTGAAAACAATTATGCACAAGTCGATGGCTGTCTGTTGTCCGGCGTAAATCTTGTGCCTGTGAGCTTTGAAACTTATAGGCTCTAAGGTGTGAGGAAATGAGTAACAGGTTCAATTAGTTTTATTATCGACCAGCTAACGTCTCGTGGGATTATGACCGCAGAAGTGCTTGACGATCCCCCATTCAGCCCCTTTCAACAACCTCCACGCCGGAGAACCAGACAAACTGTTTGCCGGGAAAGAAAATATTGTTGAGGGAATCTTTGAGCAGTTAAAAGCGGTTCATTCCGAGCTAACAGAAACTGACGGGATAATAGACAGCAATGATACACATCCTGCAATACATCTTGATGAGCGTTTGTGGAGACAACAATTTACCAACCATACTCCTTGGTATCGTGGTAGCTTGCCTCACAATACTTATCTCGATAGCTGTCGCAATATTCAGTGAAAAAAAAGAATTTGAGGCTTTAGACAGAAATGTCATATTGGATCATGTCATAAAAGCAAAATACCTTTTATTCTTTTTGGGTCTCACCTTTTTTCCCCTTTTCTTTTGGAATGGACCACTACCATGCACCCGACTGTTGGTGCTAATTTGTTGGTTTGTGGGCCTGGTTCTAATTTTAAAGGTCTTAAATGGTTGCTATCACTGGATGAAAGGAAATAAATTTCAGTTAAGGTTTAGCTATCTGAGCAAATTACAAAACAGGGAGGATATCGAAGAAGCTTGGCGTTCTGTATGGCAAACTGAGAAAATCAATATTCAGAATGAACAACAATTTTTCAACATTTTTCATACTGCTGTAGGTAGCTGTTTAGAAAACAACAATCAAAACAACCTTGTAATAGCATCAAAGCTACTTAATGATTTTAATAGTTTTATCGATAAACGCTCTACTGAATTTTTGATTCTCTTAAACGGGACTCTCGACAAAATATTGCAATGGCACTTTGAAATATGGGGAAAAGAATATGAGTATTTAAGTCAAGAAGACAAGTTAGAAACTTGGGCCATTTACAACGAGCTATCGCGAATTATAGATTCAATTATCCAGAAGATTGAATTGCGAGCGCTAAAGAGCACTAAATCTTTTTCTTTTTTTAAAAAATTTGAAAACCATGCCGAGCAATATAAAAATGAGCAACATAAAAATGAATACAAGTACGCTGATTCGTTGTTTGATATTTTTTATCAAGTTTATTTTGAAAATATATACGGCGCCCCCTCCAGGTATAATATTTGGGAACATTATTTTCCAGACGAGTGGAAGGTAACAAAGAATAACCTCAAAAACCCAAAAAATATCATAGCTGCAATATCACTCAACAAGTTTTTGGATTGGGCTAGAGACAGAATTTGGGAGGCAAGCAA
Organism: Pseudomonadota bacterium; assembly: GCA_015486505.1. Classification (GTDB taxonomy): domain Bacteria; phylum Desulfobacterota; class Anaeroferrophillalia; order Anaeroferrophillales; family Tharpellaceae; genus Tharpella. The sequence goes on from WFRP01000065.1 coordinate 1,713, forward strand.
TGAAAAAGATTTTTTGCTAGAAGATATCTCAACCAATCTTTTCCCGGAAGTAGACCCAACTTTATGGGCTAAAATTCTAATCTTTATTTATACACCATACGGCGATGATCGATTAAGCACAGTAGTAGAAAAATCTTGGAATTTTGGATTGTTTGGGCGAGTTAAAGTGTATAATAAAGAGCATCAAAAGGACGAAATTGAAAGGGATAAGAAAAATGAAGAAATAAACACTTTTGATCTGGCAGTTTTGGTTTTTGGGAAACAGTTTTCCAAGATTAACCTAAAAAGTTATATTCACTCACTTGAACAGTTGTCATATCCAAAACAACCAGCGGAAGAGAGCAAGAGGTTACAACTTCTTCATCTATTCCAAAACATGCTTAAATATTTGCATAATTCAGATTCATCGACATGAATTCAATGAACTCTTTTCCAACCGCAACCCAAGCATGAGAGTAAATGACGAAAATTACGTTATTTACGAAATGTGATCAAACTAAAGCCGATATATTTCCCCCTACCGGATTAAACCCTAAGCAGAAAAAATCTATCCTTTAGGTTGCAGATTTTAGCCTTGAACTGAAATAAAGTGTAGGACAAAGTGTAGGACAAACCGATAAAACAAAAAAGGCTTAGCTAACAAATGTTAACTAAGCCTTTGATTTCATTGAAGCCGATGCGCAGACTCGAACTGCGGACCTACTGATTACGAATCAGTTGCTCTACCACCTGAGCTACACCGGCGCAATTTAATTTCAATGCCGGGACTTCTAAAGGTTTTTCGGCAAAATTGCAAGCTAAAAGTATAATTGGTCGCCCCTGAAAGTTCTACTTTAGAGGTTTCAATTTACTGTTCTCTGTGTTACAGAATGACCTGGGAAAATATTTTGCCGAGATGGTAAGTTTGTGAGTTTGAAAAAAATGCGCCGGCAGAACGATATGAATGATCAGGATATCCGGCGGGTGGTCTGTCAGGTTATCAGGGACTGGGAAGAGAAACCGCAACCGGTCGCCCCGTTAATTGAAAAAAGCTTATCCCGGGAACCGGAGAAGTGCAATCCGGTGCAGAGGGCGTTGGCGACCAATCTTACGGCCGGGGTAATTCGCCGGCATCGATGCCTTGATCATTACATTGACAAGTTGCTGACTAAACGTAAAAAAGTTCAGCCCGAGCTCAGGAATATCCTGCGTCTCGCCCTGTTTGAACTGGAATTTCCGGCCGACAAATCCCGCCCGCAATATGCCGTGGTTTCACAAGCGGTCAACCTGGCAAAAATAACCGCTCCGGGCCGGGAAGGTTTTGTTAACGGCATTTTACGCTCTTTCCTGCGGCATAACCTGGCCGAGTTACTGCCCGAAGACAATAACAAACCGAAAAATCTGGCGATTCGCCACTCGCTTCCGCTATGGCTTGTCAAGAAGTGGCAAATCGATTTCGGCCTTGCGGCCGCAAAAAAACTCTGCCGCAATGCCAACCGGTTTCAGGGTACGACTTTTCGGGTCAACCAATTAAAAATTTCCCGGAATAAATTTCTCCGGGATTTTGCCGCTGAAAATGCCGGGGCCTCACTCAATCCGGGAATTTACGGCAAAAACGCTTTCAGCTCGCAACAGGCCGCGGCCCTGCTTGACTCCCGCTGGTTCAAGGAGGGTTATATCAGTGTCCAGGACGAAGGCGCTCAACTTGTTGTTGAACTTATCAACCCGCAAGCGGGAGAAATCATCCTCGATGCCTGTGCCGCGCCGGGCGGCAAAAGCGCGTATCTGGCTGAATCAAGCCGGGATAAAGGCAGGATTATCGCAGCCGATTCGGAGCCCAAACGGATTTTACGCATCAATGAGACCTGTGCCCGTTTGGGAATAAACTCAATCGAAACAATCTGCACTGATCTGACAAAGAATCTGCCCGCCGATCTCCCGCAGGCCTACGACGCAATTCTGGTCGATGTCCCCTGCTCCGGGCTTGGGGTTATTCGCCGCCGGGCCGATCTGCGCTGGCGCAAAAGTCTGCAGGAGAGCCTTAATCTGGCCACAATTCAATTGCAAATCCTGACAAACTGTTCTAAATACCTGAAAATCGGGGGGCGGATGATCTACGCGACCTGCACCACCTGCCGTAATGAGAATCAGGATGTGGTCAGAAAATTTCTTGCCGGAAACCCCAATTTCCGGCTGGTTCCCCGCAGCAAAGTCAAAGCTGCACCCTTACGGAAACTGATTAATTCAGATAATTTTTTCGAGACCGGTTTTATTGAAGAGAGCCTGATGGACGGCTTTTTTGCCGCCCTGATGACCAGAACCGCTTAAAATAAATACAGGAAACGACTATGCGAATGATTGCCCCCTCAATTCTGTCCGCGGATTTCAGCCGCCTGGGAGAAGAGATCCGGGCTCTGGATCAGGCCGGAGCCGATTTGATTCATATCGATGTAATGGACGGTCACTTTGTTCCCAACCTGACCATCGGTCCCGGGGTCGTCAAAGATTTGCGCCCGCACACCAAACTGCTTTTTGACGTCCATCTTATGATTTCCGAGCCGGAACGTTACATTGAGGCTTTTGCCGGGGCCGGGGCCGATATCATTACGGTGCATCAGGAATCCGGGGCCCATCTTCACCGCTTGATCCAGATGATTAAAGCCCAAGAGCTTAAAGCCGGGATCTCCCTTAATCCGGCAACCCCGGCGGCCCTGCTTGAGGATATTATCGGTGAAATCGACCTGGTTCTGATTATGACGGTAAATCCGGGCTTCGGCGGCCAGACCATGATTCCCGCGGCCCTGAAAAAGATCAACCGCGTCCGGGAATTTGCCAAAGCCGATGAACATCCGCTGCTGATTGAGGTTGACGGTGGCATCAAGGTTGAGACCATCGCCGCCGCCGAAGCCGCCGGCGCCGATATATTTGTAGCCGGCTCCGCGGTTTTTAAATCAAATGACTATGCGGCCAACATTCAGGCATTAAAAAAGGCCGGGCACTAAAACCCGACCTTCTTACCCCCTGAAATTTCACCCAAAACTTAAAACTTACGTAACTATTCAGCCAAATTTTACCCCCCACCTTCTGGAGGGGGCGGGGGTGGTTTTTCGTAAGCGGTTGCGGAAACGATTTCGTTGTTTTTCGGAAGCGAGCGGGAGCCCATTAGTACCTTACAGGTTATTTTCGGTTTGAAAAAACAAGA
>WFRP01000066.1 GCA_015486505.1 Pseudomonadota bacterium
GAGTATGACGGTTCCGGTTCCGGTTCGGCGGTTCTCACGGGAGATGGTCAGCCGGTTCCCCTCGATTTTGAACTGGCCGATAATGCCAATGAAGTAATCGTTGATATCTACAACAGTGAAGGTGGCCGGGTTGATACCCTGAAACTGGGTTATTATGATTTGGGTAAGCAGAGTTTTAACTGGAACGGCAAAGATGCCGAAGGCAACAGTCTTCCGGAAGGCAGCTACACCTATAATGTGACGGCCCGGGATGAAATGGGGCAGGTTGTCAATACGACCGTCAACGGCAGCGGCGAGGTTCAGGGGATTGAAACCGATCCGAAAACCGGAAATACGGTCCTGGTCCTCAGTGATGGTACACGGGTCGGCATTGACCAGGTACTCGGGGTTAAAGGTTAGTACCTTACAGGTTATTTCTTGTTCAAAAAAACAAGAAATGTTCTGATAAGAGTACTTATTTGCGGGCCGAAAAGGGCCGTTTGGGTTGCGGGATATGTTCCCGCATTAGTACCTTACAGGTTATTTTCTGCACCAAAAAACAAGATTTAATAATCAGAAAATGTTCTGATAAGAGTACTTATTTGCGACCATCGGAAGTGCTCCTGGGTACGGGCCACAAAGCCCTGTTTGGGTTGCGGAATCTGTTCCCGCGTTAGGGTTATTTGAATGGAAAACGGCATCAAAGTTTAAAAGCCGACAAAAAAATGAAAATTGAAAATAAATTTTTGCACAAATAAGGAGAAAAATTATGGCACTCACATCTCTCTATGCCGGGATCAGCGGTCTTAATGTCAATAGTGACGCGATTTCACTAATCGGTAACAATATTGCCAACAGTAACACCATCGGGTTTAAGGCCGGCCGGATTCAATTCAAGGATATCGTCAGTAGCAGTTTGGGTGGTGGTACCGCCGGCCAGATCGGGCGTGGGGCGACCACCGGCGGGATTACGACTCTGTTTTCCCAGAGTTCTTTTGAAACGACAACCCGGGGCACAGATCTGGCGATTGATGGTGACGGCTTTTTTATCGTTGCTGACGGCGGCACCAATTACTACACCCGGGCCGGAGATTTTACGTTCGATAAAGATGGTCTGATGGTTAACAGCAGTAATCTTACAGTTCAAGGCTGGAAGGTTACTGAGGACGGTAATACATCTGGTGATATCGGTGATATCAATGTCTCGGATGTCTCTTCCTCCAGTAAACGAACCACCGGTCTTTCTTTGGGCGCCAACCTGGATGCGACTTCGGAAACCAAGTTTGTGCTTAACGATTATAATAACCGCTTTGTTTTGAACGATGGAACCAGTAATATTGCCGTTACTTTGATTAACGGTACTTATACCGGAGAATCACTGGCGAATGAACTGCAGGCAAAAATTCAGGATGATAGCACCTTTAAGACTGATATTAATGCTGCAGGGGGAACCCCGTCAGGTTTTACGATAACCTACAGTAAGGTTACGGGAAAATTTACCTTTACCAATAACACGGGAACAGGTAGTGATATTACGTTGAATGTTACAACGGACTCGGGCTCCGATACTGATATGAGTATGCGCGAGTTGTTGGGGCTTGAAATTAAAGATAGGGATGGTGCTGCCGGCGTTGATGATATCGCCATTGCTGATGGCAGTAATGTAATATCAGATGCTCTGCCCCGTTTAAGCGATAAACTTTTTTATGTCAACAACAATAATAATACCTTGATTTTTACTGTTGGCACTACGGAGTATCAGGCCATTATTCCGGTTTCTCCCGACCCTTATACCTCTCTGTTTGCCGGAGTTGGGGGGGCAAAGGTTCCAGCTTCAAGCTCAATGGCGCAGGCTTTGGCGGATGCCTTGAATAATGCGACTAAAACCGACGGCACCGCCGGGACTCCGGAAGATGAAGGTGGTACGGGGAAGGGACCGACGTTTACAGTCGATTATATCGATTATGATGAAAATAATAATAGTGGCAAATTTACTATCGCTGCGACAGATGGTGGAGGTGGCAGCAATATCAGGTTTAAATGGGAAGATGAGCGGACTTCGGCCGAACAACTTTTAGGTTTTGCCAGTGAATTTGATGAAAATAACACCAAAACCGTAACCAGTTTTACGATTACCGGTAGTTCCGGCAGTGTGGAAAGTGTGTTTGCCCCGAATACGGTTTTTGATCCGACAGCTGCGAATTATTCGACGGCGATGAATGTGTATGATACGCTGGGCTCGCCGCATACGGTAACTGTCTATTTCAAAAAGCAGGGCAGTAACCAGTGGGAGTGGCACGCGGTTATGAACAGTTCCGATCTTGATAACGGGATTCCCAATGATGACGGCAGTGACCGTCTGATGGAGGTTGGAGCGGGAGGCCTTCTGGAGTTTAATCCCAATGGTTCCCTGAAAAGTGAAACCGGTCAGAATAATGTTTATTTTAATTTTGCCGGCGGCGCGGACCTGATGCAGGAAATAGATATAAATTTCGGTGAAAGTACCACGGAAGGTGGCAGTGGCCTTGATGGTACGACTCAGTACGCCGATTCTTCGGCGACCTTTTCCCAGACCCAGGACGGTTTTCCGGCCGGTTCTCTTTCCGGGGTTTCGGTCGGCTCCGATGGCTTGATTTCCGGGATTTTTTCCAATGGTGAAATCAAGCCGCTTGCCCGTCTCGCCCTGGCGATGTTCAACAGTCCCTGGGGTCTGGAAAAGAAGGGGGATAACATCTGGGCCGAGACCCTGAAATCCGGTAATGTCAGCGTTGGTTTGCCGGGGACGGCCGGTCGCGGGACAATAGCTTCCAATTCTCTGGAGCAGTCCAATGTTGACATCGCCACCGAATTTGTCAAGATGATTTCGGCTCAGCGCGCTTTTCAGGCCAATGCCAAGATGATTACCACCAGCGACGAGCTCTTGAACGATGTCGTCAATCTTAAACGATAAAAAACCGGCTGATTGATCTTGTCTGTGTGTTTCTTCTGTGTGGGTCTGTGGCAAAAAAAGGTTAACCACAGATGAACACGGATGCACACAGATAATCGTTGACATTATAATCGTAAGCGTAACTATTCAGCCGAATCCGGGGTCGGGCGCGGTTTTTCTCCGCCAGGCGTTAAGATTTCTGTTTTTCCTTTAAGCTCGCTGCGCCCGCCTTGCAAAACTCGCTTACGCTCAAACCGTTGCAATGCTAATGGGCTCCCGCTCGCTTCCGAAAAACAACGAAATCGTTTCCGCAACC